>JAJRYG010000087.1 GCA_024275915.1 Gammaproteobacteria bacterium | reverse complement strand
GCTGCAACTGCGCGACCTGCGCGACCGGCTCTGATGCCCGGCACGTTTTTGGGCCGGTTTTGCGTGGCAGGTGGCAAAACACCGCCAGTCCGGTCAAATCAGGAGAAAATCGACCTTAACATGATGTTGAAAAAGCCCTTCCCTGGCCTTTTTCAACCCGGGAACGGCAAGCACGGTTTGCAGTTCCCTTACATTTTCAATGACTTGTGGTCATTGAAAATGGCGCTGCTTCCCTGCACCCCACACAGGCTGTCGAATAACGGCGATTTTCAACACCCTGTTAAAGAAGTCGGTATTGCATCCGATACCTTATCCTGTATCGAGACTGTGAATTTTTCTGTCGGTCATGCGGGCCGGGGCAGAGCAGGAGATGGAATGCATTTTACAGACAGGGCGGATCGGGTATTGAAGGCAGTGACAGTGTTTGTGGTCAAAAACCGGGGCTGGTTCAACAACACCGCTCTGAAGCCTGGCGCATTGCCGCCTCACATGTCGGGTGGCTAGCCATGAAGTGGCTGCGCCTGCTGCATCTGGGCTTCAAAGGCAAGAGTCTGTTGCTGCTCGGTCTGATGCAGACCCTGTTGCTGGTGATCGTGATGAGTGCTGGTCTGCGCTACTATGCCAGCGAAATGGCCGAACATACGGAACTCAGTGTGCTGGCCATGGCGCGCAATCTTGCGGCCACCGTGCGTGAACCCATGTTGACCGAGGACCCCGATACCCTCAAGCACGATGTGACCAGCACCTACGAAACGGCAGGTCTGGCCTTCGTTCGGGTTCGTGACACTCAGGGCCGGGTACTGGTGGCATCAGGGCCAAAACAGCTTCTGCAACGGCCGGTACCGGCAGAGTACCAGCCTTTAAACCTGGAAGACCCGGACGGCCTGTACGAAATGGTGATGCCGGTGAGCAGTGATGGCCGGATCCTCGGCCAGGTAGAAGTCGGCCTGGATCTCAGCCATATCAAGGCCGACATGACTCATCTCATCGAGAATGCCATCTTGCTGGGGCTGGCCGTGGTCATGGTTATGCTCTTGTTGACCTACTGGGTGCTGATGCTGATGACCCGGCGCATGGAGCAGCTCAAGAAGGCCTTTCTGGGTCTGGTGCAGGGTGAGGCCAGTTTTTCCACCCGCCTGGAAATGGAGGGGGAAGATGAATTCGCCCAGATCGCCATCTTCTTCGACATGTTCATGGCACAGCTGGAAGACATGGTACAGAAGATTCTCACCATCGCCGAAGGGTTGGCAGGGGCCAGCCGGCAGGCTCAGGATGTCACCGCCTCCACCAGCGCCTCGGTGGAACAGCAGGCCCGCACTATCACCGAATTTGCCCTGACCATCGAACAGATGGCGGAGACCAGTGAGCAGGTCAATCAGGAAATCACAGAAGCCATGCAACAGGCCACTGGTGTGCAGGAACAGGCCCAAGCCGGTCGCAGTGTGGTGGAAACGGCCATGAGCGGCATGCAGGGACTGGTGGCGAGCATGGATCGGCTTTCAGAAACGGTAACCCGCCTGGCCAGTCGGCATGGGGATATTCGCCAGGCTCTGGACATGATCGCGGCGATTGCCGAACAGACCAACCTGCTGGCGCTCAACGCTGCCATCGAGGCGGCACGGGCCGGGGAGCATGGCCGGGGTTTTGCCGTGGTGGCCGATGAAGTACGCAACCTCTCGCAACGCACCACCGAGGCCACGGGCGAGATCCAGGCCATGCTTGAATCCATCCACTCAGACAGCGAGCAGGCGGTGGCGACGATGACCGCCAGCACCCGGCAGTCCCATGCCAACCTCGATCAGGTCCGTGAAACCGGCGAGACTTTCGAGCGTATCGTCGAGTCCCTCGACGGCATCCGCAGGCACAGTACCGACAGTGCCCGGCTGGCCTCTCAGCAGCACCTGATGGCCCGCAAGGTTCACGAACGCATCAATGAAATCAACGCCAACATCACCAACCTGGTGGCCATTGCCCGGCAGAATATCTCCGACAACAGCGATCTGGCGCAGTACTCCGTGCAACTGGCAGCCGTGGTGAGTACCGGCATCAAGGATGAACCGGATCTCAACGCCAACAACAAGGTGGAAGAAGAGCCGAATGTAGAGCTGTTCTAGGGAATATGCGCCCGTGTTGTTGCGGATCCAATCATGATGTCAGGGTAAAAATTCAGGAAAGTCTGATTTTCTTTAATGCTAGCAGGCTGTTGAAAAATGCCAGGGAAGAGCTTTTTCAACATCCAGCTAGCCTGCAAGGATTTGATGGAGCAGGGGTTATGGATGAATCTGTAACGAAGGGTCCCCTCGCCCTCCGGGAGAGGGACAGGGTGAGGGAGTTCACTCGATGCCAACCTGCAAATCTTCCTGAAGAGCCAAAGAAAATCACACTTTCCGTTTTAGGCCTCTGACGATTCACAAACCAGTTGCAAGAGAGACCTCGACATGACCCCGGGCTCTTTATTAACAGGCTGTTGAAAAACACCGTTTTTGCCCAGTCTGTGTGTGGTGCAGGGACGCACCGCCATTTTCAATGTTTGCAAGACATTGAAAATGTGAGGGAACGGGAAACCGTGTTTTCCGTTCCCGGATTGAAAAAGTCCAGGGAGGGGCTTTTTCAACATCCTGTTAAGGGAGAAGCCTTTCCCCTGTTTCGGTCTTGCCTGAAACCATGAGCATTTACTGACACAAACGGCTCGGGTTTTCCGTTACAATGCGTTTGCGCCGGCCTCGCGGCCAATTTTTCCGATACCGACAGCAGATAACGCATGACATATCTTCAGGTTGTTGTTCTTGCCCTGGTTCAGGGGCTGACCGAATTCCTTCCCATTTCCAGCTCGGCGCATTTGATCCTGGTGCCGCTGCTGACCCACTGGCAGGATCAGGGCCTGGCTTTCGATGTGTCAGTGCATGTGGGGACCCTGAGCGCCGTGGTCTGGTATTTCAGGCCGGAAGTGACAAGGCTTTCGCATGACTGGGGACGCTCCTGTCTGATTCGCAAACCGGTGGGAGAAAGCCGTCTGGCCTGGATGGTGATCTGGGCGTCCATCCCGGTGGCCATCACCGGCCTGCTGTTCAGTGACCTCATCGAGACGGTGCTGCGTTCACCGCTGGTGATTGCTTCTACCACCATCGGTTTTGGTCTGTTGCTGGGGCTGGCCGATCGCATCGCCCCCCATGTGCGGGAGGAAGGCTCGCTGAGCTGGAAAGATGTGACGTTCATTGGCCTGTCCCAGGCCGTGGCGTTGATCCCGGGCACTTCACGCTCGGGCATCACCATGACCGCTGGCCTGTTTCTTGGCCTGACCCGCCAGGCGGCAGCACGCTTCTCCTTCCTGCTGTCGATTCCGGCCATCGTGATGGCGGGCAGTTACAAGACCCTGCAACTGATCGAGGCGGGAGTGGATGTGGAATGGGGCATGCTTTTCCTGGGGGCAGTTCTTTCCGGATTGACCGCCTATCTGTGTATCCATTTCTTCCTCAAACTGCTGGATCGTTTTGGAATGCAACCATTTGTCTGGTACCGTCTGATTCTTGGGGGGATCTTGCTATACTTGTATATCTGACAGGAAAAAGGACCTCCCCCCCCTGATGTCACCCATATCGTCAAACATCAACACTAAACTGAATCTCATTCACCATGTTTGTTCGGGCAAGATTCTTTCGACAGATGTGATTGCGGCATTCGATCGGGTGGTGGCCGACAAGGATTTCAACCCGGGCATGAGCGTGATCTGGGATTTTCACAAGGCAAGGATCGATGTGGGGCCTGAAGAGTTGCAGGCGCTGGTGACCCATGTGGGCCTGAAACGGCAGCACCGAGGCACGGGCTATCGCCTGGCCATCGTTGCCGACGATGCCATGATGCGCATGCTGGCAGATATCTTCAAGGCACTGGCCAGCCCGTTGTCTTTCGAAGTGCAGATTTTTCCCAATCCCGATGAAGCCATTGCCTGGGTCGCTAGCATCAGTACTCCGTCAGCGGCTGATGAAAATTCATCGGATACGGCTTCTCCGTCCAACCACATTCCCTGAAACAAACAGATCCCCGGTATTTCTTCTGCGTGAGCCAGTCAAGCGGTAAAGACAAGGTATTTGCATCACCACAGGCGATGATCGTGGATTTTGCCTTCGATGAGTCGGTGGCCAAAGTCTTTCCCGACATGATCCGCCGCTCGGTGCCGGGTTATGAATCCATCATTTCCCTCATCGGCCTGCTTGCCGAGCAGCATGCCCGCCCCGACAGTTACTGCTACGACCTTGGCTGCTCGCTGGGGGCGGCCACCCTGGCCATGCGCAGCCGTATTCGCCAGCCGGGCTGTCGCATCATTGCCGTGGACAACGCCATGGCAATGACCCGGCGTTGCCGATCGGTGTTGCAGGAAAGGCCCGCTGGCATCGATGTCGATGTGGTGTGTGCCGATATCCGTGACATCCGGATTGAACGTGCCTCGGTGGTGGTGCTCAATTTTACCCTGCAGTTCATCCGTCCCGAACTGCGCCTGGCGATGTTGCAAAAGATCAGCGCTGGCATGTTGCCCGGCGGTGCCCTGATCCTGTCGGAAAAGATCACCTTCAGCGATGCCGAGGAAGCCTGGCGCATGGAAGAACTGCACATCGCCTTCAAGAAAGCCAATGGCTACAGTGAACTGGAAATCAGCCAGAAGCGCAGTGCGCTGGAAAACGTGCTGATCCCCGATACCCTGGAGCAGCATCGTCAGCGGCTGGCCGAGGCGGGGTTCGCCTCGGTGGAGGTGTGGTTTCGCTGTTTCAACTTCGTTTCCCTGTTGGCGCTCAAGGCATGAGCCGGGATCCCCTGCGGGCCTTCATGCAGGCCAATGGCATGGCGCGCTGGGCAGAGATGCTGCCCGGGCAGATTGAACGGGGGCTGGATGCCAGACGTTACGGGGATCTGCCTCGCTGGCAGGCGGTGCTCGAGGCGCTGCCGGCGATCACCCCTTCGGCGCTCGACCTGGCGCGGGATTGCCTGCAAATCGGCCAGGCCGGGGACATCGATGCAGCACAGCGCGCGTCCCTGATCCGCGAACTGAAAAAACTCCATCCCTGGCGCAAGGGGCCCTATGAACTGTTCGGCATCCACATCGACACCGAATGGCGCTCCGACTGGAAATGGCAACGTCTGGCGCCCCACCTCGGTTCCCTGGCCGGCCAGACCGTGCTCGACGTGGGCTGCGGCAACGGCTATCACTGCTGGCGCATGCACGGCGCCGGCGCCACGCGGGTCATCGGCATCGACCCCACGCCATTGTTCGTCATGCAGTTTCGCCTGTTCAGGCACTTCATCGGTGCGGCGCCGGTGGACGTGCTGCCCATGGGCATCGACGATGTGCCGCAAAAAATGCAGGCTTTCGACACGGTGTTTTCCATGGGGGTGTTGTATCACCGCCGCTCGCCCCTGGACCACCTGCTGCAATTGCGAGACTGCCTCAGGACCGGTGGCCAGCTGGTGCTGGAAACCCTGGTGGTGGAAGGGGACGAACGCACCGCCCTGATCCCCGAGGATCGCTACGGGCGCATGGGCAACGTCTGGTTCCTGCCCTCGGTGGCAATGCTGGAGATCTGGCTGCGCCGTTGTCGCTTCCGCAACATTCGCTGCGTGGACGTGAATGTCACCTGCACCGAAGAACAGCGGGCCACCGAGTGGATGACCTTCCAGTCACTGGCCGATTTTCTGGATCCCGAAGACCGCTCGAAAACCGTCGAAGGCTACCCCGCGCCACGGCGGGCCATCCTCATCGCCAACGCACCCTGAGCCGTTGCTGCGGGTATCCCTGGCCGGGATCAGTCTTTGCTGTCCACGGGCCGGGCGATCAGATCGTGCTCGGTGGCCTCGGTCACCGTGACAGTGAGGATCTCGCCGCTCTGGCGGGGCGGACTGTTCTCGACGATGACGATACCGTCGATCTCGGGGGCATCGGCCATGGAACGGGCAATGAGATCGCCTGTCTCGTCCTGGCCGTCGACCATGACATCGATCCGTGTGCCGATCCTTTTTTGCAGTTTGGCGGAGGATATGGCGGCCTGCTTTTCCATGAAACGGCGCAGCCGATCCTGTTTTTCGTCCTCGTCCACGGCGCCGGGCAGGGCGTTGGCCGCGGCTCCTTCCACGGGGGAATAGGCGAAGGCGCCGACCCGATCCAGCTGAGCCTCGTTGAGGAAGTCCAGCAGTTCCTGAAACTCGGCCTCGGTCTCGCCGGGGAAGCCGACGATGAAGGTGGAACGCAGAGTGATGTCGGGGCAGGTGTCGCGCCATGTGGCGATGCGCCGCAGGGTGTTCTCGGCACTGGCCGGGCGTTTCATGGCCTTGAGGATGCGCGGGTTGGCGTGCTGCAGGGGAATGTCCAGGTAGGGCAGCAGGTGGCCCTCGGCCATCAGCGGGATCACTTCGTCCACGTGGGGATAGGGATACACATAGTGCAGGCGCACCCACACACCAAGCTGGGCCAGGGCCCTGCACAGTTCGGTCATGCGTGTTCTGATGGGCTGGCCGTTCCAGAAGCCGGTGCGGTATTTCACGTCCACGCCGTAGGCGCTGGTGTCCTGGGAGATGATCAGCAGCTCGCGCACCCCGGCATCGACCAGGTTCCGCGCCTCCTGCATGACGTCTTCCACGGGGCGGCTGACCAGATCGCCACGCAGGGCCGGGATGATGCAGAAACTGCAGCGGTGATTGCAGCCTTCGGATATCTTCAGGTAGGCATAGTGGCGCGGGGTGAGCTTGAGGCCGGCGGCCGGGACCAGATCCGTGTAGGGGTCGTGGGGCCTGGGAATGTGCCGGTGTACCGCGGCCATGACCTCTTCCATGGCGTGCGGTCCGGTCACTGCCAGCACATTGGGATAGGCCTGTTGCACCATGTCGCCGCGGGCACCGAGGCAGCCGGTGACGATGACCTTGCCATTCTCGTCCAAGGCCTCGCCGATGGCCTCCAGGGATTCCTCAACCGCCGAGTCGATGAAGCCGCAGGTGTTGACCACTACCAGCTGGGCATCCTCATAACTGGAAGAGATGTCATAGCCTTCGGCACGCAGGCGGGTGAGGATGTGTTCCGAGTCGACCAGCGCCTTGGGGCAACCGAGGCTGACGAAGCCGACCCTGGGGGTTTTTGCTGTCATGGCGGGAGATACCTGATGAAAATCGGCTTGGAAGTCTAACAGGCTGTTGAAATTTAGCAATTATGACACTCTGGCCGGGGTTTCCGGGAAACCCTTGTCAGAATGACAGGCATAAACAGAATAGGCTATGCTCTGGGCTTGTCGTGTCTGCAGAGGCAGTGGCTGGCACCAGGGACAATAATAATTCCGGAGATTCAATGCGATTCAACTGCAAGCGCAGGCTCGCTGTGTATGCGTTCAGTCTGCTCCTTCTGCCTTCCCTGCTGCTGGCCCACACCCCCACCGATCCCAATTTCCTCCAGCCCCAGCTGTTCAGGAACTGGACCATGCTGGAGACGGCCCACTTTCGCATCTACTACGAGGCCCGTCAGAAAGACAATGCCCGGCGGCTGGCACGCATGGCCGAGCCCATCCATGCACGCATCAGCGCCTGGTTGCAGTGGCAGCCAAAGGACAAGACCGATGTGGTCCTGGTGGACACCAGTGATGCCAGCAATGGCAATGCCACGGTGCTGCCCTATAACCGTTCCTACCTGTATCTGAACGTGCCGGTGCAGGGGCAGGCCATGGATCGCAGTCCCTGGCTGGAGATGCTGTTCATCCATGAATACACCCACATTATCCAGCTCGACATGGTCGCCGGCGGGGCGAGGACCTCGCGGGACATTTTTGGCCGGTTGAGCAACTTCTTCACCTTCCTCACATTCCCGCAGATATTTGCTCCGTCCTGGGTCACCGAAGGCCTGGCGGTGTATGGCGAATCGGACAATAGCCAGGATTTCGGCCGGCTGCATGGCGCCTGGTTCGAGGCCAGCATGCGCCTGGAAGTGGCCCGCGGCCTGCGTTCGCTCACCGAGGAAAGTTACGAAGGCTACAGCAACAGCCGCTGGCCCTACGGGCAGATCTATCTGTATGGCGGGTATTTTTTCAGATTCATCGAAGCGCGGTACGGCCGTGACAGGTTGCGGGAGTACGTGCGCCGCTATGGCCGCAACCTGATCCCCTGGCGCATGGACAGCCGGGCCAAAAAGGTATTTGGCATTTCCGGCCAGGCCCTGTGGCGTGAATTTCAGGCCTGGCTGCGTGACCGTTTCAAACCACAGCTTGCGGCAATCAGGCAAGAGGGACTGACACCGACCCGTGTACTGAATGACCGTCCCTTTCTCAATTCAAGCCTCACTGCCGCCGCCAATGGCGATGTGTATTATTATCATGACGACTCGGCGTCCTATCCGCAGGTGCGTCGGCTCGATGCCAGCGGCCGGTCCGAGACCCTGTTCAAGGTGCTGGGCGTGCAGTACCTCGACTGGCACGACAGTCGGGGGCTGCTCATCAGTCGCAGTGCCGTGTGTGACAACCTGAACCTGTACACGGATCTGTATCTGTGGAAACCCGGCATGGCAAAGCCCCGGCGGCTGACAAGGTGTGGACGTTATCCACGCACCAGCTGGCGGCCCGATGGCCAGGCCATCGCTGCGGTGCAACTGGATCGGGGCCGCACCCGTCTGGTAATGCTCGATGCGCAGGGGGAAATGAGCGAAGTGCTCGATGCGCCTCCGCTCGGCGATGTGATCGGCTTTCTGGACTTCGCGCCCGATGGCAAGTCACTGCTGGCCTCGGTCAAGCGAGAGAAAAGTGGCTGGAACCTGGAGCGCTTCGATCTGGCCAGCCGCCGCTGGTCGAAGCTGACCTTCAATGCCGACATGGAAGTGCGGCCACGTTATTCCGCCGATGGCCAGTCGGTATATTTCATTTCCGACCGGCACGGTGTCTGGAACCTGCGCCGGCTCGATCTGGCCTCGGGGCAGGTCGACACCCTGAGTCACGTCATCGCCGGCATCTACGAAGCCGTGCAAATGCCGGATGACCGTTTTACCCTGGTGGAATACACGGCAAGGGGCCTGTCGGTCACGGCGCTGGATCAGCCCCGGCCAGCCAGTCCCTCCTATGCCGCTGTCGCCATGACCCCACCGCGGGTGCATGCCCTCACGGCCGCGGCCAGCCTGGACACCACGCAAACGCAAGAGAAAAAATATTCCCCCTGGGCCAGCCTGCGGCCGCGCGCCTGGTTTCCCGTGTTCAGCATCGGTGCTGCGGACAATTCGTTTTTTGGGATCTCGATCCAGGGGAACGATGTTCTCAAGTTCAACCGCTGGCAGGCCATGCCGGTTTATTACTATGGGCAATCGAAACTCGGTGGTCTGTTCACTTACAGTTTCTACAACCGGGTGACGTTTTCTGCCACACGGCAACTCTATACCCGGCAAAACAGTGACAACAGCCTGCGCCTGCTCGATGATGAAGTGCGCCTGCAACTTCTGTTCAATTATTCCTTCAATAGCCTGGATTCCAGCACCTACCTGGCCGCCGGGGCGGCACAGGAAAGCATCGATCCGCAGGTACAGGAAGGTTCGGCAACCCGCAACAACAGCAAAGACAGCCTGGTGGGTGGCATCGTCCGTTTCGACAGTACCGAGATCTACCTGCGCGCCATCAGCCCGGCCGACGGGCGGATCATAGACCTGACCGGTGAGAGTTACGATGTGATTGGCAACAGCGATCACCAGGGTCAGACCTGGCGCCTTGACTGGAACGAATATGTCAGCCTGGGCCGGTCTCACGTGTTGCGCCTGCGGTTGCTGGGTGCGCAGGGAGATGAAGGCATCCGCCCCTATCGCCTCGGTGGAGCCGAAGAAACCCTCAGCGAGTTGGGCGGGCTGACCGGCCTGGGGCGGCGAGTCTTTGCCCTGCGTGGCTACGCCTCGGGCCTTGCCGAGCTGCAGGGCAGCAACATGGCTCTGATCTCGGCCGAATGGCGCATTCCGCTGGGGCTTTACTATGATGGCTTCTTCGTACCGCCCCTCGGCCTGGGCCGTCATTCCCTGCGGGTGTTCGTCGACAGTGGTGATGCCTGGCATGCCGGCGAGGACATCCGCTTCAAGACCGGTGCCGGCATCGAATGGAACGGCGAGACCCTGCTGGGCTACAACATGATCCCCATCACCCTCACCGTGGGCGCGGCCCACGGTTTCGACAAAACGGGTGAAGATCAGATCTATGTCAGACTGGGATTGCCGCTGTAATTCGAAGGGTGAATGACAAGTGACGAGGATCAAGGATATACCGTCATGCCAGCGCAGGGGTGGTATGAGTGAAGAGGTCAGTTCACTGTCACGAAAGTACTTCCCGCCATCGACAAACCGGTCTCACCCGCCCGAAGCCTGTCTGGATTCCAGCCTTCGCTGGAATGACCGAAGCCGGTTTTACTTGTCACTCGTCACTGTTTTCAATCCGCCCGGCGGGCCAGATGGATGGCACGGGTGCGCCGGTTGGCCAGTTCATCGGAAATGGCCTGGCCCTTGAAACCTTCGGCGACCAGGGCCCGGGCGTCGATGGCGCGGGCGGCTTCGAAGGCTTGGCGGAAGATCCGGGCTTGCGGCAAATCACGATCCTCGTAGCCGGGCCGGCCCCGGGCATCGGCTTCGCAGGCCAGCAGGAACAGCTCGAAACGTTCGGGACGGCGGAAGGCATCGAGTTCCTGCAGGGTGCGCATGAAGGTGTCGTCGCGCAGCTCGGCGGCGCGATGAAAGTGCAGGTGGTAGCGGGTGACCAGCTCGGCCAGTTCCCGGTAGTCTCTGGGTACCTTGAGTCGTTCACACAGGGCGCGGACCAGGGGGACGCCACGGGCTTCGTGGGCAATGTGGCGGGGCCATTCGTTTTTGGGGGTGGTACCCTTGCCCAGATCATGCACCAGGGCGGCAAAGCGCACCCGGGTGTCGTCGGACAGCCGGGCCGCCTGCTGCAGCACCATCAGGGTATGCACGCCGGTGTCGATTTCCGGGTGGTGTTCCTCCGGCTGCGGCACGCCAAACAGGCGGTCGATTTCGGGAAACAGTCTTGCCAGTGCGCCACAGTCGCGCAGCACTTCAAAGAAGCGCGCCGGTCGGTCTTCGGCCAGGGCCCGCACGGTCTCCTGCCAGACCCGTTCGGGAACCAGGGCATCCACTTCGCCGTTGTCGACCATTTGTTTCATCAGTTGCAGGGTTTCATCGGCAATGTGAAAACCCAGGTCGGCGAAGCGGGCGGCAAAGCGGGCGAGGCGCAGGATGCGAACCGGATCCTCGACGAAGGCCGCGGAGACATGGCGCAGCAGGCGTTGCTGCAGATCCGCCTGGCCACCGTAGGGATCGATGATGTTGCTGTGTTCATCTTCGGCCATGGCGTTGATGGTCAGATCCCGGCGACGCAGATCCTCCTCCAGGCTGACGTCGGGATCCGCATGAAAGACGAAGCCGGCATAACCGGGTGTGGTCTTTCGTTCGGTGCGGGCCAGGGCATATTCTTCATGGGTCTCGGGGTGCAGGAACACAGGAAAGTCCTTGCCCACGGGCTGGTAGCCAGCGGCCAGCATCTCGTCACCGCTGGCGCCCACCACGACCCAGTCGATGTCCTTGACGGGTAGACCGAGCAGACGATCACGGACGCAACCGCCCACTTTATATATTTTCATCAGTCCGGGTTTCGAATCGCAGGCTCAATGGCGGCGCAGGTCGTTGTAGTGACTGCGGTAGGTCTGGCCGAGCAGGTAGGCGGGAACCACGGCCTCCAGCGCCACCGGCCGCAGATGAAAGACCTCGGTCAGGGCATTGCCCTGGCTGCAGACGCTGTCCACCTGCAGGGAACGGAAATTGTCACGGGAGAAAGGCTTGCCGGGAACGTACTGCAACAGGTTGGCCTGCAGGGCCGAGGCGTACTTGCCCAGGGGCATGATGTAACGCAGCCGGCCCGTGGTGCGGGCGATGTACTGGACGATCTCGGTGAGGCTGTAGGTGTTCGGTCCGCACAGGTCGTAGCGCTGGCCGTAGCTGGCCGGATCGCCGAGACTGTGGGTGAAGGCGCGGGCCACATCGCCCACGTAGACCGGCGTAAAACGGCTGCGGCCACAGGCCAGCGGCAGCACGGGCGTGAATCTGAGCAGGCCGGCAAAGCGGTTGATGAAGCTGTCGCCGGGGCCGAAGATCACCGAAGGCCGGAAGCTGGTGGTGTTGAGCTGGGTACTGGCATGGGCCCGGTCTTCCCCCCGGCCCTTGCTGCGCAGATAGTAGCTGGGGGCATTGTCGGCATCGGCATTCAGGGCACTCATGTGCAGCAGTCGGCGCACACCGGCCTGTTCACAGGCCTTGACCACCTCGTCCACCAGTTGTACATGAACCCTTTCGAAACCCTTGCCGTTGTCGCGGGGCTCGTTGAGGATGCCCACCAGGTTGATCACCACGTCGCAGCCGGAAAAATGCTGCAGCAGCTGCCCGGGATCGAAAATGTTGGCGGCAATTAGCTGGATGCCGGGCAGCACCTGCATGGGCCGGTGCCGTTCGGGATGGCGGGTGAGGATACGCAGCGTATGGCCCTGGCGGGCCAGTTCACTGGCAAGGTGCTTGCCGACGAATCCGCTGCCGCCGAGAATACAGATGGTTTTTTTCATTTTTCTGTCTTTGTTGTTGCCACAGTAGATGGATTGTTATCGGCCTGTGGTTCGGGTGTAAACTGGGATACACCACAGCCGAAATGAATTGAAACATAACAGAGTCAATGGCGTCTATACTGTCAGCGCCTCGACCCTTCCATTCGACAAGACAACAAGGACTGACATATGAGCTTTCAGGTTATCAATCCGGCAAGCAACAAAGTTATCAAAGAGATCCCGGCCTGGGGCAGTGATGAGCTGGAACAGGCCCTGGCGCAGGTGGCGGCAGTGACACCCAAATGGGCCCAGACCGACATGGCCGAGCGCTGTGCGCTGATGCACAAGGCGGCCGAGGTATTGCGCAACAAGCAGGACGAATATGCCAGGCTCATCAGCCTGGAAATGGGCAAGTTGCTCAAGGATGCCCGGGCTGAGGTGGAAAAGTGTGCCCTGGTCTGCGACTACTACGCCGACAATGGCCCGGCCTTCCTCGCCGATGAACCCATTGCCTCCGATGCCGGCAAGAGCTACGCCGCCTACCTGCCACTGGGTACGGTGCTGGCGGTGATGCCCTGGAACTTTCCCTTCTGGCAGGTATTCCGTTTTGCCGCCCCGGCCCTGGTGGCGGGCAACACCGGGGTGCTCAAGCATGCCTCCAACGTGCCTGGCTGTGCGCTGGCCATCGAAGAGGTGTTTCGCCTCGCCGGCATGCCCGAGGGGGTATTCCGGGCGCTGATGATCCGCGCCGGACAGGTCAAGTCCGTGATCGAGGATCCGCGCATCCACGCCGTAACCCTGACCGGCAGTGAACCGGCGGGTCGCCAGGTGGCTGCCACCGCCGGCGCCAACCTGAAAAAAGCCGTGCTGGAGCTGGGCGGCTCGGATCCCTTCATCGTCCTGGAAGACGCCGATATGGAGCTGGCCGTGACCAATGCCATTTCCTCACGTTTTCTCAACACCGGTCAGAGCTGCATCGCCGCCAAGCGCTTCATCCTGGTCGAGGCCATTGCCGATGCGTTTCTGGCCCGCTTCAAGGCCGGGGTCGAGGCTCTGAAACCCGGCGACCCCATGGACGAGGCCACCACCCTGGCACCCATGGCCCGCAGCGATCTGCGCGACGAGCTGCACCAGCAGGTGTTGGACAGCATTGCTGCCGGTGCCGTGGCGGTGACCGGCTGCGCGCCCCTGGAACAGCCTGGCGCCTGGTATCAGCCGTCCATTCTCGACGCCGTGGTGCCAGGTGTCCGCGCCTACCATGAAGAGCTGTTTGGCCCGGTGGCCATCATTATCCGCGCCAGGGATGCCGAGGACGCCCTGCGTATCGCCAACGATTCCCCCTTCGGTCTTGGCGGCAGCGTCTGGACCGCCGACAGCGACCGCGGCGAGGCGCTGGCAAGACGGGTGGAATCGGGGGTGACTTTCGTCAACGGCATGGTCAAGAGCGATCCGCGCCTACCCTTCGGCGGTATCAAGCACTCGGGGTTCGGACGCGAATTGTCCCACCACGGTATCAGGGAATTCGTCAATACCAAGACCATCTGGATCAAATTAAGCGGCGCGGTACAGATGCGGGCCTGATCAGCGGATGGACCACTGGCTGCTTGTCTATCTGTTGCTTGGGGCCTTCGCCGGTCTGGTGGCCGGGTTGCTGGGAGTAGGGGGGGGCCTGATCATCGTGCCGGTGCTGGCCTTCGTGTTTGCCGAGCAGGGAGTGGCCGGGCCGGTGACCATGCACCTGGCCATCGGCACCTCGCTGGCCTCCATTGTCTTTACCTCCATTTCTTCCGTTCGTGCCCACCACCGCCATGGCGCGGTGCTGTGGCCGGTGTTCTGGCAATTGCTGCCGGGGATCGTGGCAGGGGCGCTGCTGGGCGCCTGGATAGCCGATCGACTGGCGACCCGGCCCCTGCAAATCTTCTTTGCCCTGTTCGAGTTGTTCGTGGCGCTGCAACTGAGCCTGAATATCCGGCCTGCTCCCCAGCGTGCCTTGCCCGGCCGCTTCGGCCTGTTCGGCGCCGGTGGTGTGATCGGTGCCGTGTCCAGTCTGCTGGGGATCGGCGGAGGCACCCTGACCGTGCCGTTTTTGATCTGGTGCAACGTGGCCATGCGCAAGGCCGTGGCCACTTCCGCCGCCTGCGGCCTGCCCATCGCCGTGGCCGGCGGCTTGGGCTTCGTGATCGCCGGCTGGAACGATGCCCGATTGCCAGCGGCAAGCAGCGGCTACCTCTACTGGCCGGCCTTCGCCGGCATCGTCATCGCCAGCGTCCTCACCGCCCCCCTCGGCGCCAGACTGGCCCACCGCCTGCCCGCCACGACCCTCAAGCGGATCTTTGCGCTGTTGCTGGTGGGGTTGGCGATGAAGATGCTGGGTTGAGAACAGAGAAAAGGCAAAGATGAAAGAGACGAGGGGAAAGAGAAAAGTTACGAGGGCCAAGTTACGAGTGACGAAGGATCCTAGGGGTATACCGTCATGCCAGCGCAGGCTGGTATCCAGGCAGGGGTGGCTTGGGGGAAAAGGTGAGTTCGTTGCCACGCAACCGCTCCCTGCCATCGACAAGCCAGCATCACCCGCCCAAAGCCTGCCTGGCTTCGAGCCTACGCTGGAATGACAACGGAGCCTGGTTTACTTGTATCTTTAATCTTGTATCTGCTCTTCCTGGTGTCATCCACCCGTCATCGACATGAACCGCACGATCTGCCCCGGCTTGTCATTGAAATCGTGTTTTTCGGGCTTGAGGTCGATGGCCTGGATGATGTGCTGCTGGAGTTCGGTGTCGCTGATCCCGGCACGCAGCAGGGGGCGCAGGGGGTAGTTGTTTTCCTGGCCCAGGCACAGGTAGAGGGTGCCGTCGACGGACAGGCGTACGCGGTTGCAGGTGTCGCAGAAGTGCTGGGACAGGGGGGTGATGAAGCCGATGCGCAGCTCGGTGCCGGCCACCTGCATGTAGCGGGCGGGACCACCGCCGGGCATGACACCGGGAATGAGTTCATAGCGCTGCTGCAGGCGCTGCTTGATGGTCTGCAGGCTCAGGTAATGATCGGTGGCATTGCGGCCGGTGTCCCCCATGGGCATGGTCTCGATGAAGCGCAGGGTGAAGCCATGTTCGAGGCAGAATTCCACCATGTCTTCCGCTTCATCGTCATTTTCACCTTTCATGATGACCATGTTGATCTTGATGGGGGCGAAGCCGGCATCCCTGGCGGCCATCAGGCCGTCGATGACCTTGTCCAGCCGGCCCTGGGTGATGGCCTTGAAGCGTTCGGGACGCAGGGTGTCGAGGCTGACATTGATGCGCGAGATACCGGCGTTATGCAGGGCGCCGGCATGGCGGGCCAGGCGGGTGGCGTTGGTGCTCAGGGACAGATCCTCGATGCCTGGCAGGGCGGCCAGGCGCCCGGCCAGCTCGGGCAGACCCTTGCGTACCAAGGGCTCACCGCCGGTGAGGCGGATGCGCCGGGTGCCCAGGGCACCAAATACCCGCACCACCTGTTCGATTTCCTCGAAGCTCAGCCAGTGTTCGGGGGTTTCGAAGTCCTTGAAGCCCCGGGGCATGCAATAGTGGCAGCGCAGGTCACAGCGGTCAGTGACCGACAGGCGCAGGTATTCGATCGGGCGTCCAAACTTGTCAATCAATTGTGTTTGCATGGTGATGCCGGTCCCGGTTGCGAAATGGCTGAGTGAAACAATCACCTATTATAGAGCAATGCGGGCAAAATATAATCCGCCAAGTTGCAGGGGTATTGCGGCATATGACCGCATTACAGTTGCGATTTGGCCGTGCAGGGGGGCGGATCCGGTTACTGGAACAGGTTGAGGCGACGGCTGAAGGAGGAAATATTGGCTTGGCTGTCCAGTGCCTTGTCGAATTCGATGGTGGATTCTTCGAGCCTTTCAACATCGGGCAGGGTTTCGAAGTCGCTGCAGACGAAACGGAACAGATTGCGGCCGATGTTGATGACATCGTTGTTGCGCAACAACTGGCTGCTGATTTTTTCCTTGTTGACGAAAGTGTGGTTGGTGCTGCCAAGATCGCGAATGTAGAAAACGTAGGCCCCTTCGATCAGTTTGCTCTTGCGTGCCTCGATGATCGCATGTTCCTTGCTGACATAGCCGTCGGTAATGCAGATATCGTTGCGTTTGGTGCTGCGGCCGAGCCGAAACAGGGGCTTGTCGATGATGAACCGAACGGTTGCGACGCCATTGTCTAATTGAACGAGTTCTGCCATGTTGCTAACCAGAGTAAGGTTTTGTTTCGGATGCTGTTTTTAACGCTGATAAGGGGTAAAAGGGTACTGCAAGCAGGCGGAATAAAAACGAGAACTCCATCACAAAACGCCCATCGGTCTCATATTATCTAACCCATCAAAACAGTAAGAAATGATTTCCTGATCTGCATCAGTATGGGCCCATTTGGGCTGGGTAAGATTTGCCCTGTCATTTTTGCGTGTGTTTGTCGTGTTGTTCGGGGCGGTAACAGTAGAGACAAACATTTTTTTATTGTTGTTGATAAATTTACCCTGGCTCTTACACTTGTTTTTCAACCCCGGAAGTCGAAAATGTAATTTCCGGCTTCCTCACACTTTCAATGACTTGATGTCATTGAATATGGCGGTGCATTCCTGCACCGCATACAGGCTGTCGAAAAACAGTGTTTTTCAACAATCTGTCAAGAAACATGGAATAACAATCAATGCTTTGCAGAGCGTGATTGGCAAACTAACGACATTATCTTGAATGTAAGGTCAGGCACTGAAAACATCACACCTTGATATCCTCGACAGCCAGATGCGCAACGGGCAAAAAGACAACAAATATCTTGTTGTTAATCAGCATATCATAATTGACTTATATCAAGGTGCCTATACGAGCTTGTTCTATGCTCAATCTTCGGGAGAAATCTAATGGGTCACAGTATCAGTCGCTCTCAGTTTTTACGTGGTGATTTACGGGGTACGCGTACCGTCATGCGGCCACCGTGGTCAGGAACCGAAACGAGTTTCGAAAGTTTGTGCAAGGGGTGTGGCAAGTGTGTCGAAGCCTGCCCGGAGAAGATCCTGCTGCAGGACAAGTCTGGTCTGCCCTATGTGGATTTCAGACGGGGTGAATGCACATTTTGCCGGGCCTGTGTGGATGTCTGTCAAAGCAAGGCGTTGCATCTGAAAGCCGATAATCCGCCCTGGCATGTCAATCTGATGATCGATGTCAGTTGCCTGGCCTACAAGGGCATCGTCTGCCAGGTCTGTGTCGAGAACTGTGAGGCCGGTGCCATCAATACCCGGCATCAGATTGGTGGCGTAGGAGTTCCCTACGTGGATACGGATACCTGTACCGGCTGTGGCGCCTGTGTTGCGACCTGTCCGAGCCAGGCCATCAGTATCAGCCGTCGATGGATTTATAAACAATATTCAAGTTCACAGGAGGTTCATGCATGAACATCAGTGGAGTACTCGTCCATTCCAGGCCGGAAACCAGCGAAGCCGTCAAACAGCGATTGCTGGCTTTTGACGGCGTGGAAGTTCATGCCATTGCGGACAATGGCAAGATCATCGTCACGGTCGAGGAAAAGGATTCGCGCCTGATGGCCGATACGGTGATGGACATACAGAATGTCGAAGGTGTCATTTCAGCTGCGCTCATCTACCACCATTACGAGGAAGATGCCTCGCTGGACGAACCTGTTGAAACAACACGTTTACAAAATGAAGCAAGCAAAGATTCCGGACTAGAGGAGGCGGCAAAATGAAAATGAATCGTCGTGAATTCATTAAGACCAATGCAATCGCTGCAACAGCAGCTGCAGCAGGCGTGACGCTGCCAGGTATCAAGACGGCACTGGCGAAAAGTGGCGACATGAAAATTCGCTGGGACAAGGCTCCCTGTCGTTTCTGTGGCACCGGTTGCAGTGTCTTGGTAGGAACCAAGGACGGCCGGGTGGTGGCCACCCAGGGGGATCCCGATGCACCGGTCCACCGCGGCCTCAACTGCATCAAGGGTTACTTCCTGTCCAAGATCATGTATGGCAAGGACCGGCTTACCCAGCCCCTGTTGCGCATGAAGGATGGCAAGTATGACAAGAACGGTGACTTTACCCCGGTCAGCTGGGACACCGCCTTCGATGTCATGGCACAGAAATGGAAGGAGACCCTGAAGAAGAAGGGACCGACCGCCGTGGGCATGTTCGGTTCCGGTCAGTGGACTGTATGGGAAGGTTATGCCGCCTCCAAACTGCTCAAGGCCGGTTTCCGTTCCAACAACCTCGATCCCAATGCCCGTCACTGCATGGCCTCGGCGGTGGGCGCCTTCATGCGTGGATTTGGTTCCGACGAGCCCATGGGTTGCTATGACGATCTGGAGCATGCCGATGTGTTCGTGCTGTGGGGGGCCAACATGGCCGAGATGCATCCCATTCTCTGGTCACGGCTGAGTGACACCCGTCTGACCAAGGAGGGTTGTGAAGTCCATGTGCTGTCCACCTTCAAGAATCGCTGTTTCGATCTGGCCGATAATGGCATGGTGTTCACGCCCCAGACCGACCTGGTGATCCTCAACTACATCGCCAATTACATCATTCAGAACAAGGCCTACAACAAGGAATTCATCGGCAAGCACGTCAACTTTACCAAGACGGTCACCGACATCGGTTATGGCCTGCGCCCGGAACACCCTCTGGAGAAGAAGGCAAAGAATTCGGGCAAGGGCAAGCTCAGCAAGATCAGCTTCGACGAGTACGCAAAATCGGTGGAAAAATACACCCTCGACTATGCCGCACAGATGTCAGGTGTGCCCAAGGAGCAGTTGCTCAAGCTGGCCAAGATCTATGCCGATCCGAACAAGAAGGTGGCGTCCTACTGGACCATGGGCTTCAATCAGCATACCCGTGGTGTGTGGGTCAACGGCCTGCTCTACAACGTGCACCTGCTGATGGGCAAGATCTCCGAGCCCGGCAACAGCCCGTTCTCGCTCACTGGTCAGCCTTCAGCCTGCGGTACGGCACGTGAAGTGGGGACCTTCTCCCATCGTCTGCCCGCCGACCTGGTGGTGAAGAAAAAAGCCTACCGTGATTTTGCCGAGAAGATCTGGAAACTGCCAGAAGGTACCATTCCGGCCAAGCCCGGCTATCACGCCGTGTTGCAGAACCGCATGCTCAAGGATGGCAAGCTCAACGCCTACTGGGTCATGTGCAACAACAACCGGCAGGCCGCGGCCAACATCAACGAGGAAGCCTGGCCTGGTTACCGCAATCCGGAAAACTTCATCGTCGTTTCCGATCCCTATCCGACGGTGACGGCCCAGGCCGCCGATCTGATCCTGCCCACCGCCATGTGGACCGAGAAGGAAGGTGCCTATGGCAATGCCGAGCGGCGTACCCAGTTCTGGCGTCAGCAGGTCGCACCACCTGGGGAAGCCAAATCGGATCTCTGGCAGTTGATGGAATTTGCCAAACGCTTCAAGGTGGAAGAAGTCTGGCCCGAAGAACTGATTGCCAAAAAGCCCGAATACCGTGGCAAGACCCTCTACGATATCCTCTACCGCAACGGTCAGGTGGACAAGTATCCCAAACAGACCGTCAAGGACAGTGCAGGTAACACTTACCAGAATGACGAAATGGATGACTTTGGTTTTTATGTACAAAAGGGCCTGTTCGAGGAATACCGCCTGTTCGGTACCGAAGGGCCGAAGAAGGGCCACAACTTGGGTGAATTCGAGTCCTATCACAAGGCCCGCGGCATCCGCTGGCCGGTGGTCAATGGCAAGGAAACCCTGTGGCGCTATCGTGAGGGTTACGACCCCTTCGTAAAAAAGGGCGCAGGTGTGCAGTTCTATGGCAAGAAGGATGGCCGCGCCAATATCATCTTCGCACCCTACGAGCCACCGGCAGAAGTGCCGGATCAGGAATACGACCTGTGGCTGTCCACGGGGCGGGTACTGGAGCACTGGCATTCCGGCTCCATGACCCGGCGGGTGCCCGAGCTTTACCGGGCCTTCCCCGATGCCGTGATCTTCATGCATCCCGAAGATGCCAAGAAGCGTGGACTGCGCCGTGGCCTAGCGGCAAAGATCATCAGCCGGCGAGGCGAGATCATTGCCCGGGTCGAGACCCGCGGCCGCAACCGTCCGCCTGAAGGCCTGATCTTCGTGCCCTGGTTCGATGCCGGACGCCTGATCAACAAGGTCACGCTGGACGCGACCGATCCCCTGTCCAAGGAAACGGACTACAAGAAGTGCGCCGTCAAGGTTGTCAAGGTATAAGGACGGAAGAGCAGCATGGCCCAGCTTTCCAGCCACAAGGTCAACCGCCGACGTTTCCTGGTGAATACCGCCAGGGCGGCCAGTGGTGCCCTGCTGGTGGGCCTGGGCCTCGGTGTGTATGCACGGCGTTCCGAGCCGTTGCCGGCAACGGCGATACGGCCACCGGGCGTCAGCGAGGAAAAAGACTTTCTCGGTGCCTGCATCCGGTGTGGCCTGTGCGTGCGTGACTGTCCCTACGACACCTTGAAACTGGCCCGTCCCGAAGAACCCGTGGCCACCGGCACGCCCTTCTTCGAGGCGCGCAAGATCCCCTGCGAGATGTGCGAGGATATTCCCTGTGTGGTGGCCTGTCCCACCGGTGCACTGGACAAGCAACTGACCAACATCAACGATGCCCGCATGGGGCTGGCCGTATTGATCGATCAGGAAAACTGCCTGAATTTTCTCGGCTTGCGTTGTGATGTCTGCTATCGAGTCTGTCCACTCATCGACGAAGCCATCACTCTGGAGCCCCGACACAATATCCGCAGTGGCAAGCATGCCATCTTCATTCCGGTGGTGCATCCGGATGCCTGCACCGGCTGTGGCAAGTGCGAGCATGCCTGTGTGCTGGACCAGGCCGCCATCCGGGTACTGCCCGATCGCCTGGCTAAGGGTGAGCTGGGCCGTCATTACCGGCTGGGCTGGGAAGAAAAACGCAAGGCCGGTGGCAGCCTGGTGGCACCCGATACGGAACATGAATACTACCTGCCCGAAGACAAGGGCTACGATT
>JAJRYG010000086.1 GCA_024275915.1 Gammaproteobacteria bacterium | reverse complement strand
GGTCATGCTGTCGACCACGAACAGGGTTTCCACTGGTTCGATGGCGCCATGCAGGGCCTTGATTTCCTCCATCATGTCCGCATCGATGTGCAGACGACCGGCAGTATCGACAATCAGCACATCCCGGTGTTTGACCCGGGCTTCCTGCAGCGCCGCGGTGGCGATATCGACCGGTTTCTGTTCCGCACGGCTGGGGAAAAAGTCCGCACCCACGTCGGCAGCCACGGTCCTGAGCTGTTCGATGGCGGCCGGGCGATAGACGTCGGCACTGACCACCATGACGGATTTTTTTGCATTTTCCTTCAGCCAGCGGGCCAGTTTGCCGACGGTGGTGGTCTTGCCCGAGCCCTGCAGGCCGGCCATGAGGATCACCGCCGGCGGGGCGGTATTAAGGTTCAGGCCATCGTTGGCCTCGCCCATCATGCTGACCAGTTCGTCCTGGACGATTTTGACGAAAGCCTGGCCGGGTGTCAGACTCTTCATCACCTCTTCACCCTTGGCCTTCTCCCGCACGTGTTCGGTGAAGGATTTGACCACCGGCAGGGCAACATCGGCCTCCAGCAGAGCCATGCGCACCTCGCGCAGGGTGTCCTTGATGTTTTCTTCACTCAGGCGGCCAACGCCGCGCACGTTTCGAATCGTCTGGCTAAGCCGTTCCGTTAAACCGTCAAACATGGCGCCTCACAGGGTACTGAAATCAATTTGGCAGAAAAGCGACACAAAACAGGGGGGATGTTTTGTGCTTCGGGGGAGATTATAGCTTGAATTTGGCTCCGCCCGTGAGCGGATTGATGGAGTGCGTGGTGATCTGCGCCTTGCATTCCTGAAAGATTTCACTCTCGGCGCCGGGTTTGTTGTGGCTGATGTAGACCTCGGGCTGATGGTGCAGCTTGGCAATGTCATCGGCCAGCAGGCGTGGGCAGTAGTGGCCGGCCCGCCGGCACAACTCGATGTCCCGGTTGGGGAAGGCTGTTTCGACAATCAGCATGTCCAGCCGATCGTGCCTGTTCAGGGCCTCCCAGAAGGTATTGTTGGTGGTGGTGTCGCCACTGAAGGCGAACGTCTTGCTGCCCGTATCCACCCGGTAGCCGACGCCGGGAACGATGTGATTGACCGGTATCATTTCCAGTTTCAGCCCCGAGACTTCGACAACCTGTCCCGGCATCATGACTTCGTAGCGCATCACCGGCTGTTCACGGCTGGGCAGAATGGAAAAATCCGGCCATATGACATTGTTGAAAATATGGGTTTTCAGTGCCAGCAGGGTGGCTTCCAGGCCATGGATAACAATGGGTTCCCCGATGCGATCAAAAATGCTGTCGATCAGCAGGGGGATGCTGACTATGTGGTCGAGATGGGAATGGGTCAGAAAAATATGGCGAATCTTCACCATGTCATCCAGGCACAGGTCTCCCAGGCCGGTACCGGCATCGATCAGGACCTCGTCGTTCAGGCGCAAGGTGGTGGTGCGCAAATCCTCACCCACCCCGCCACTGCAACCCAGTACCGTTAATTCCATTGCGTCCAAACTCTCCACGTTCATCGTCATGGGGCCAGCGGTTCCTAGCATGAGATCCGGATTACGCATTTAACTTTTCACCCTGGCTGTGTGCTCTGGCATTTTCATATCTTTGCAGGCCCGTCTGTCGGCAAATGTATCAAAAAAAGCGAATACTCTGTCATCTTCCAGAAATGAATCATGCCATCTTCAAGTAAAACAAAATGTTACAGCGGTCACAAGTCGTTTATACATGGTTAAAAAGGCGGTATCTGGGTTTTTTCTTCACAACCGGGGTGATTTTGCTTTTGATCCACTGAACGGTTGTGTCATCATTTACTGTCAATATAGACAGTAAACAAAAACAAGACCATGACCCTGATTGCCATTCTCACCATTGCGCTGTATCTGACCTGTAGCGGCCTGTTGCTGAGAAACCTGCTCAATTACAGCAAAAACGAGCCCCCGCACCGCCGAATCCTGATCTTTGGCATGAGTGCCATGATCCTGCACGGCATCCTGGTTTATAGCGGCATGCACACGGCTCAGGGCCTCAATCTCGGCTTTTTCATCGTCCTGTCACTGGTCGGCTGGCTGGTTTCCCTGCTGCTGGTCATCGTCACCTTCAACAACAGGGTGGAAAGCCTGGGCATTATCGTCTTTCCCTTCGCCGCCCTGACCGTCCTGCTGCAAAGCCTCAATCTGGAAGCCCCGGTACTCCTGCAGCTGGACAGTGGCCTGAAATTTCACATCGTGGTGTCGATTTTTGCCTACAGCATGCTCAGTATCGCCGCCGTGCAGGCGGCGCTGCTGTATATCCAGGACACCCACCTGCACAACAAGCAGCCGGGCGGCTTCATCCGTGCCCTGCCCCCCCTGGATACCATGGAAAAGCTGCTGTTCCGGATGATTACCCTGGGTTTCATCGTCCTCAGCATCTCGCTGGCCAGCGGGCTGTTCTATCTCGATGACATCCTCGGCCAGCGCATGGTACACAAGAGCATCCTCTCGGTCATTGCCTGGCTGCTGTTCGCCATCTTGCTGTGGGGCCGCTGGCGGTTCGGCTGGCGGGGGCGCATCGCCATCCGCTGGACCATCAGTGGTTTCGTGGTGCTGATGCTGGCCTATTTCGGCAGCAAATTCGTCATCGAGCTGGTCCTGCACCAATAGGTGATTGTTTTTTCTGCAATTTCTGAGCCAAATATCACTAACTATCTCTTTTGCAAGGCTTGACAGCACACCTGCTCATGCCGCGTAATATCCCCCTGTTAATTATCTGAGGTCTTTCCTCTCTTGGACGACATACCCCTTGGTGTGCTATTCGGCATACTGGCTTTCCTCATTATCGTATCTGGCTTTTTCTCAGGATCTGAAACGGGACTCATGAGTCTCAACCGTTACCGGTTGCGGCACATGGCCGACAAGAAAAACAAGGCCGCCCTGCGTGCCCAGCGCCTGCTGGAAAACCCGGAAAAACTCATCGGGCTCATCCTGCTGGGCAACAATTTCGTCAACATCCTCGCCGCCTCCATTGCCACGGTAATCGGCCTGCGGCTGTATGGTGAGGCAGGCATCGCCATTGCCACCGGGGTACTGACCTTCGTCATTCTGGTGTTTGCCGAAGTCACCCCCAAGACCCTGGCCGCTCTCAAGCCGGAAAAGTTCGCCCTGCCCTCCAGCCTGATCCTCGAACCTATGCTGAAACTGGCCTCGCCGGTGGTCTGGGTCATCAACAAGATGGCCAGTGGCATCTTCGTGCTGCTGCGCATCAGCATTTCCGAGCAGGACAGCACCGCCCTGAGCCGTGACGAGTTGCGGGTGGTGGTCAACGAGGCGGGTAGCATGATCCCCTCCCGGCATCAGAAGATGCTGCTGAGCATCCTCGACCTGGAAAAGGTCACTGTCGAAGACATCATGATCCCGCGCAACGAGATTGTCGGCATCAACATCAATGACGACTGGGAAGACATCAGCAAGCAGATCACCCAGAGCCAGCACACCCGCCTGCCGGTGTACGAGGACGACATAGACCACGTGATCGGTATGCTGCACCTGAGAAAAGCCATCCAGCTGTTTCAGCAGGGAGAGGCCAGCAAGGAACAGTTCCGGGAGCTCATCCACGATGCCTATTTCGTGCCCGAGGGTGTACCCCTCAATACCCAGCTGATCAATTTCCAGAAGGAAAAACGCCGTATCGGCCTGGTGGTCAATGAATACGGCGAGCTGCAGGGCCTCATCACCCTGGAAGACATTCTCGAGGAAATCGTCGGTGAATTCACCACCGATCCGGCGGCCACGATTAAAGATATTACCCAACAGTCCGATGGATCCTATCTGATAGATGGAGGAACCAGCGTCCGGGACCTCAACAAGCTGCTGGGCTGGAACCTGCCCACCGAGGGACCGAAAACCCTCAACGGCCTGATCATCGAGTATCTCGAGCATATTCCGGACCCGGGCACCAGCCTGTTGCTGGAGGGCTATCCCATCGAGATCGTTCAGACGACACAAAATACGGTGAAAACCGTGTTGATCGATCCGACACTCAAGAAACCCGCAAGCACCAGCAAGGTGGCCTGAGGCTTGCAAATTACATTCCTGCGGGAAGCCGAGTTGTACAGCTTCCTTGTATTCAGTCTATAATCATCGGATATATATAGAGTTTTTGGGGACCAACGCTTGTCAAAACTGACGCTTTCATTCAAGGGCACCATGCTTCGCATCTACCCTGTCATCAAGGGCAGCATGCTGATTGGCAATGATCCCGAATGCACCATCCACATCGACAGTCTGGCCCTGCAACCCCGACACGCCCGGATAGACACAAGGGATGATACCTCGATCCTGGTGGCGCTGGACGAAACCCATCCCACCTATGTCAACAACCAGCCGATCAAGAAACACATTCTCGCTGACGGTGACCAGATCCGGGTGGGCAAGCACACGCTCAATTTCACTTTCGAGGCCGTGCCCGAGGGGGTAGAAGAACCCCTGGCCGCGACACCCGTCAGCGAAAAACCCGCGCTCGCCGGGAAGCCTCCGGCCGAAACCGCCAGCGCGGCCGGCCGTCACCATGCCTGGCTGCAGATCATGAGCGGCCAGAACCTGGGCAAGACCCTGAGTCTCAACCGGCCCATGACCAACCTGGGCAAGCCTGGTGTGGCCACCGCCGTGGTCACCCGCCGCAATGACGGGTTTTTTCTCTCCCACCTGGAAGGTGAGCAAACGCCACTGGTGGAAAAAAAGCCCATTGGGGATCAGAGCGTAAAACTGGAAGACGGCAACACCATAACCATTGGCAACATCGACATGCTGTTTTTCTACGACTAGAGGTCTCCGATGAGCACATTCAACGAACAGCGCCACTTCACCCGCATCCCCTTCGATGCGGATGTCACCCTCACCGAGGCCGATAACAGCAGTCAGGTCCATCAGGCCCGGCTCATCGACATCTGCCTCAAGGGGGCGCTGGTCAGCAAGCCCACCGACTGGAGTCCCGAAATCGGCAAGGACTACCTGCTGAGCCTCAACCTGGGCAGTTCGGACGACACCCGGCTGAACATGGAAGCCAGCATTGCCCACATGGAAGACAGCCACATCGGCTTCGAAATCCGCCACATGGATCTGGACACTGCCACCCACCTGCACCGTCTGGTGGAACTGAACCTGGGCGACGAGAAACTGCTGGAACGGGAACTGTCGGAACTGGTCGGTCTGGACGACTGACAGTCTGCTTCAAAACCCGGCAGACAACGCCTCGTCCAGCCGTGACACCGCCATCACCTCCAGCCCTTCGATGGGCTTGCGCGGCGCATTGGCCTTTGGCACCAAGGCGCGGCGAAAACCGTGCTTGGCCGCTTCCATCAGGCGCTCCTGGCCGTTGGGCACGGGCCGGATCTCCCCGGCCAGGCCCACTTCCCCGAACACCACCAGATCCTGTGGCAGGGTGCGGTTGCGCAGGCTCGACATCATCGCCAGGATCACCGCCAGATCGGCGCCGGTTTCCGTGACTCGCACGCCCCCCACGACGTTGGCGAACACATCCTGATCATGGGTCGCCACCCCGCCGTGGCGGTTGAGCACTGCCAGCAACATGGCCATGCGGTTCTGTTCCAGGCCGGTGGTCACCCGACGGGGGTTGCCCAGGTGGGAGTCGTCCACCAGCGCCTGCACTTCCACCAGCAGCGGACGACTGCCTTCCAGTGTCACCATCACCACACTGCCCGGTACGGCCTCTTCGTGACGGGAGAGGAAGATGGCCGACGGGTTGCTGACCTCCTTGAGACCGGTTTCGGTCATGGCAAACACGCCCAGCTCGTTGACGGCGCCAAAGCGGTTCTTGAAGGCACGGATCATGCGATAACGGTTGCCACTGTCACCTTCGAAATACAGCACCGTATCCACCATGTGCTCCAGCACCCGGGGACCGGCCAGGGTGCCCTCCTTGGTCACGTGACCGACCAGAAAAACCGCCGTCTGTGACTGCTTGGCAAAGCGCACCAGCTGGGCGGCGGTTTCCCGAACCTGCGCCACCGAGCCGGGCGCGGACTGCAACTGTTCCGTATAGACCGTCTGGATGGAGTCCACCACCATGACCCGGGGCTTTTCCTGCCGCGCGGTGGCAAGAATATATTCCACCCGGGTTTCCGCCAGCAGGCCCAGCTCACTGGACGCCAGACCCAGCCGGCTGGCACGCAGGCTGACCTGCTGCAGGGACTCCTCACCGGTGATGTAAAGGGCCGTGTGCTGCCGGCCCATGGCCACCAGGGTCTGCAACAACAGGGTCGACTTGCCGATGCCCGGATCGCCACCAATGAGCACCACCGATCCGGGCACCAGGCCGCCTCCCAGAACCCGGTCGAACTCGGCAATCCCGGTGGGCTGGCGCTGCACGTCATCGGGCGCCACCTCGTCGAGCTTCTGGATCGGCTGCTGACCGGCATCGCCGGCAAAACCGGCAAAGCGCCCGCTTTTCACCGTGGTTACCCGGGTGATCTCGGTGAGCGAATTCCAGGCGCCGCAGTCACCACACTGCCCCATCCACTTGGGGGCCTCGGCCCCGCATTCGGTACAGGAATAAAGCACTTTCTCTTTGGCCATGGTCAAGCAAGGTCCTGAATGAAATCGAAACATCTTAGCATGGGGCCAGACGGTGCGCAGGAACACAGACAAGAGGAACAGGGCGAGACCATGCTGTCTGTTATCACTGCTCTCCTCCCCCCTTTTTCCTTTTTGTGGAGTGAAGACCAGCCCGGTAAAAATACGCCATTTTTGAAAACCATCAATAATCCGTCGCATGCATGCGGTACAATATCCCCATGTCTGTCTTCAAGGAAATCATCGAAAGCCGCAAACAGGCGCTGGTCGCGCAGTGCAGTAATGCCCTGCAACAGCTGGCAACTCACTGTGCGCCGGTATGGAACAACATCGAAGCCCTCAATCACACCCTGCTGGCCGGCATCGAAACCCTGCCCGAGTGCAGCATGACCTATGCGGTGGACAGCAGCGGTATCCTGATCTCGGCCAACATCGAGAAAAACAAGCTGGACCCCCAGTGGAGCGGCATCGATCTCAGCACCCGGCCCTACCTGAAAAACCGTCTGCCCGTCAGCGAATTTGGTGTTTCCGACATCTACATCAGCCACCTGACCAACCAGCCGGCTCTCACGGTCATGCAACCGGTCTACCAGGGTGACAATTATCTGGGTCTCATCGCTCTGGACTTCAACATCGACGTGCTGGCCGAAGATGCACTGGTCCAGCAGACCGAACCGGCCAACTGGACCCAGTACAAGGGTGACCCGGCCATTCGTGGCACCCTGTTCATGCAGGAACGCGCCATGAGCGCCATGGACAAGGTCCTCAACCAGACCATGGACATCATCACAAAGTTGATGCAGCAACAGGGGATCTTTCATTGCAAGATCCATTTTTCCAGCTCACGGGTTTCATTCTGGTCACTGGATGATCCTTACGTCTACCAGATCCACACGGTGGATGAAATCATCGACCCCGGCGTCTGCATGGCCTACCGGCAATGCCCGCCCCATCCCCGCACTCAGGTGGACGACTATGACATCGCCCGGGTCCTCAAGCTGTTCAAGAGTCTGCGCCATGCCGATGAAACCATCTACCTGCGCTCTTCCTCCTTCAATATCATCAACGGCATGGTGGGGCTGACCTTTTCCTGCGATGGTTCTCACTACCTGCATTACCGCGAGTTCCTCGACAAGAACGAAGGCTTCTGGTTTGGCGAGCAGAGCAACCATGAAAGCAACAATGCCTCATGAAGCGGGCCCTCAGACTCTCTGGGCTGGTGTGCCTGGCTCTGGTCATGAGCCTGCCATCGTCACCACTGCGGGCCAGCGAAGACATGCTGTTCGAAGAATTTCTCTTCGATATTCCCGCCAGACCCCGCAGCAGCCTGTGGTTCGAACTGCGCAGCGGTCTGCAGGATTCGAGTGATTTCAACCTCTACCTCGACTATGCCCTGCCCTCGGCAGATCGCCTGCTGGTCGGTGGCGGCAAGGCCTCACTGGGCAGTGCCCTGGGCAGCTACAACACCTATAGCTTCAACCTGGGTTATCACAACGAATACGGCAGGGATTTCGAATTCGGTGTACTTTATGATTTCTGGGGCAATACCCGCGATCTGTGGACCCATGCTCTGAGCGTACCGCTGCGCATCAATACCGTTGACTGGGCCATCGACATCATCCCCATGTTCACCCGCATCAACCTCTATCGCACCAGTTTTTTTTCTGACAGACAGCGCAGACTGGTGACCACCGCCAGCCAGAGCCTGGAACTGCGTGCGGGGTACTACGGTTTTCTCAACTGGGAAATCCTGTTTGGGGGTGCACGCTACCATTACAACGACAACATCGAAGGGCTGGACAACCCGCTGGCCCGACTGTTCTTTTCCGACATTGCTCTGGTACTCAGTTACGGTTTTCCCGACAGACGGGCCTTTGCCGAACTGGCCTACAATTTTTCCATGCTGCGGCTCGGGCTCAATCAGGAACGCACCGAATCTGCCGTCGATCACAGCATACTGGATATCACCGCCTTGATGACTGCCATCTACATCAACGATGCCTTTGCCGTTCATCTGGAAGCCGGGCGTGTCCTCATCGACAGGGGTGACAAGACGGACTATGCCAAGCTGGCCCTGCAGTGGAATTTCTGAAAAACAAGCCGCCGAGAAACTGGCTGCAGGTCGAACATGGCCTGGAGCACACCAACAAGGCAAACCCACTGCACCGCTGACAAGTCTGCTTTTCCACGACTCGACAGATGAACCCGGGTCAGTGATCCGTCAGACCATTTGGCCTCTTTCGCAATTGGCGCAGGAAGAACCTGAACATGACATCACTGGCGTCGATGTCCTGACTCAGCGGTCCAATCCAGAAGTGTCCCAGGTACTGGCGGCCACCGGGCCAGGTGTGCCCGCCTCCGTCGACTCGTAACAGAACAATTTCGTGGCCACTGCGACAGGCTGAATGGCTGATTCGTTCGATACGGGTATCATCATCGGGATCCGCATCAGGCAGAAATTCCCGCCGCTGACCTGCCGGACAACCATTGAGACGTCGGAAATGATCCACGGTCGCTTGCGCAGAGAGTACTTTGCCGCGGCTGCGCCCCAGACGAAACACGCGGATATCCCCTCCGGGTGTATGGCACCAGAGGATCGGCCGTGCCATTGATGAGCAGAAGCGAGACGGGCACCCGGCCAGGCTGACTGGCCAGTGGCATGGGCAGCTGTGCGGCAACAGCAGCAACGGCGGCAAAATATTCACCTCGTTCCAAGGCAAGACGCAGGCTCATCATGCCGCCATTGGAGATCCCGGTGGCATAAACCCGTGAGGCATCGACGGCCTGCCGCGCGACCAGCCGTTTGATGAGCTGCACGAGGAACAGTAAATCGTCACAGCGGTGATAGGGCTTGAGGTGTTCGGTTCGGCCATCACACCACTGCCGGTGTTCCCCCTCGGGAAAGACCAGCACCATGCCATGGCGATCGGCAGCACGTTCCAGGCTGTTGCCGGTGATCTTCCTCGCAAAGTCGCGGCCGTTGCCTCCCCCGCCGTGCAGGACAAGCACCAGTGGCCATTGACGGTGCGGATCATGGCCCTGCGGCAGCCGCAGTCACCAGCTGCGCTCACGGCCTGCAACGGACATCGCGCCATCGAGCCATTTGGCCGCTGATGTCTCGGCCAGAACAGCACCGCTGTGACCCAGCAGCAGCGAAGCAAGGAACAGGAAACTGACGGGCCTGCCCATCCGGATCAATCGACGTAGTCGAACCTCACCCGCCGGGTCAGCTGGCAGAGCAGTTCATAGCCAATGGTGCCGGCCTGGCGGGCGATGGTTTCCACCGGCAGACTGTCTCCCCACAATTCGACCGTGTCGCCGATCTGTGCCTCGGGGAGATCTCGCAGGTCGAGACAGAGCATGTCCATGGACACGGTGCCGATGATGGGCACCTGCCGGCCATGCAGGCTGACGGGGGTGCCGGGAGCAACATGACGGGGATAACCGTCGCCGTAGCCGATGGCCACCACCCCGACCGGCATGGCTTCGGGGCAGATCCAGTGACCGCCATAGCCGACGGCATCACCGGCACGGTGCAGGTTGACGGCGATCAGTTCCGAGTGCAGTTGCATCACCGGCCTGAGTCCGTGGTCACCGGCAGTATCGTTATTGAAGGGGGAAACCCCGTAGAGCATGATGCCAGGCCGGTTCCAGTGGCCATGGCTCTTGGGCCAGCCGAGAATGCCGGCCGAATTGGCCACGCTCAGCTCCGCGTCCATGCCTTCGACCGCAGTGGCAAAACAGTCAAGCTGCTTGTCGGTGGTGGTGTCCGTACGATCATCGGCATTGGCCAGGTGGGTCATGATCCGCACCGGCTGTTCGACGCCCTTGCAGGCCTGCAGGCGCGACCAGGCCCCGGCGAGCTGTTCGACCGCAAAACCCAGCCGCCCCATGCCCGTGTCGACTTTCAGCCACACCGGGATCGGCGTACCGACGCTGTTTTCCAGCATGGCCAGCTGGGCCGACTGATGCACCACCAGGGACAGGCGGTGGGCCCGGACGATGTCCAGATCGGCTTCTCGAACAATGCCCTCGAGTAACACGATGGCCCTCGAGACTCCTGCCTGGCGCAGGCGAATGGCTTCGTCCAGACAGGCCACCCCGAAGGCTTCGGCAGTTCCGAGGGCCCGGGCCACCTGTTCGATACCATGGCCATAGCCATTGGCCTTGATGATGGCAAGTTGCTGACTCCGGGGAGCCCGTTGGCGGGCAATGGCAAGGTTGTGGCGCAGGGCCGACAGGGAAATGGAGGCCCGGGTGGCACGGCTCATCCATATCCCCCGTCGTCATAGTCGCTCTGGATGAAGTTTTCAAAACGGGTGTACTGGCCAAGGAAGGTCAGCCGTGACATGCCGATGGGGCCGTTACGCTGCTTGCCGATGATGATCTCCGCCGTCCCCTTGTCGGGGCTTTCGTCGTTGTAGACTTCGTCTCGGTAGATGAAGATGATGACGTCGGCATCCTGCTCGATGGCACCCGATTCACGCAGATCCGACATGATGGGCCGCTTGTTGGGCCGCTGCTCCAGACCACGGTTGAGCTGGGACAGGGCGATGACCGGGACTTTCAGTTCCTTGGCCAGGCCCTTGAGCGAACGGGAAATCTCGGAGATTTCCGTGGCACGGTTTTCCCCGCCACCACCGCTGCCCTGCATGAGCTGCAGGTAATCGATGACAATCATGCCCAAGCCATGTTCGCGGGCAATGCGCCGGGAACGGGCCCGCACTTCCATAGGCGTCAGGCCGGGGGTGTCGTCGATGAAGATCTTGGCCTCGTTGAGGATCCCCACCGCCGAGGTCAGGCGCGGCCAGTCGGTGTCCTCCAGCTTGCCGGTACGGATCTTGTGCTGATCGATGCGTCCCAGCGAGGACATCATGCGCATCACCAGCTGTTCACCGGGCATTTCCATGGAAAACACGGCCACCGGGGTCTTGCTCTTGATGGCGGCGTTTTCCACCAGGTTCATGGCAAAGGTGGTCTTGCCCATGGAAGGCCGCCCGGCGATGATCACCAGATCCGAGGGCTGCAGGCCCGAGGTCATTTCATCGAAATCATTGAAGCCGGTGGGAATGCCCGTGTAGGCCGATTCGTTCTGATAGAGGGTGTCGATGCGGTCCACTGCCTTGACCAGCAGCTCCTTGATGCCGGTGTAGCCGGAACCGGAGCGGGACCCCTGCTCGGCGATGTCGAAGACCTTTTTCTCCGCGTCGTCGAGGATATCGGAGCTGGTACGGCCCTCGGGGTTGTAGGCCATGCTGGCGATGTCGGTGGACACGCGGATCAGCTGGCGCAATACCGACCGCTCGCGGACGATGTTGGCATAGGCCTTGATGTTGGCCGCAGTGGGGGTATTCTTGGCCAGCGCCCCCAGGTAGGCCAGGCCACCGGCGGCGTCCAGCTCATTGTGGTTGGTCAGCCATTCGGACAGGGTAATGGCATCATAGGGCTGGCCCTCTTCGGCCAGCATGGCAATGGCCTTGAAGATCAGGCGGTGATCACGGCGGTAGAAATCTTCTTCGTTAATCAGGTCGGCGACCTGATCCCAGCTGGAATTGTCAATCATCAGACCGCCCAGCACCGATTGCTCCGCTTCGATGGAATGGGGCGGAACCTTCAGGGCATCGGCGGTGATATCAGACTCGGATGATGGAAAAGCAAACTCTTGCAAAATACTCTCCGGACATTCGTCAAATCAGGGATCGGGGTTTTTCGTTTCGTCAAGCAGCGGGGACGTGTGTCATGGCCCCCGTCATTCATCGCCCTGGCAACAGGCCTGACTCGGAGGCGGCTGATGAGCCGGTTTTTCAATTTTTAGTGTTGTCGTGCAAAAACGGGCCTTGTCCCGAACACTCCCTGTGCAGACGGACAGAATAGCAAATTCACAGCGAAAAATACCTTGATAATATTCAAAGCGTGAAAATAAAAACGGCCCCGAAAACGGGGCCGTGCAATATGTGCGCCAGAAGAACCAGCCAGAGCGAGCCCTCCTGCATCGAGGCTTATTCTGCGACGATGATGACCTTGATAGGCTGGGTCACGTCCGAATGCAGGTGAATGTCGATGTCGTATTCACCCACCATGCGCAGCGGACCTTCCGGCAGGCTGACTTCGCGTTTTTCAATCTCCACACCGGCTTCGCTCACGGCGCTGGCGATGTCGGCCACACCCACGGAACCGAACAGCTTGCCTTCTTCACCGGCCTGACTGGCAATGGTGATTTCCACCAGTCCTTCCAGCTTGCTGGCACGCGCCTGTGCAGCGCTCAGTGCTTCAGCCGCGGCCTTTTCCAGCTCGGCACGGCGGGCTTCGAACATTTCGATGTTTTCCTTGGTCGCCGGTACCGCTTTTTTGCCCGGAACCAGGTAATTACGACCATAACCAGGACGGACGTCGACACGATCACCCAGATCACCCAGGTTGGCTACTTTTTCCAGCAGAATGACTTCCATTGCACTTTCCTCAATCTTTTTTAACTAAAATATCTTCAACACCGCCCGTCAATCTTTCGATTTGCGAAACCGGGCACGAAAATCCACACTGTTATCCAGCAAGCCAAATCCGACGGCCAGATAGAAACCAAAGGGCATACTGAATACCAGCAGTATGTACATCATCACCAGCCAGCCCTGACCCGCGCCTGACTGTTTGACCAGCGCGTGGCCCACGGCAAGCCCCTGAAACAGAAACACCACCATGGCCACCAGCATGGCATTGCTTGCCCACTCGGCCAGCTGGCCACTTGCCAGCAGACTCAGGGCAAACAGCGCCACCAGCACGATGGAAGCCAGCATTCCAAGGCGCAACTGGCGAAATTCCTCGCCAAAGGCACCGGGCTTGCTGATCACCGATTGCCACCAGCGGCCCACCAGCACACTGATGGACAGCCCCATGCTGATGGACGCCACCATCACCCCGGTCATCATTGCGGCGCTTTGCCTTAGCATCTGCTCCGAGAGAATTTCCTCGGGCAGTTCCAGGTTCGCCTGTTCCATGGCCGGAATCACCTGCTCGGTGATATAGCCATACCACCAGTCAGCCGGGTTGCCCAGCCCAATATAGAGGCCACTGATCAACAAGATGCCCAGCAGGGCATTGACGGCCAGGGTCAGTGCCAGTGAGCGCGTCTGGTAAAGCAGCAGCGCCAGGAGCAGGGCCGGCAACCAGAGCACCAGGCCAAAACCGATGGCCATCAATGGCTGGCCAAACGAAATGCCCATCAACAGGGCAACCAGTGCGGTTGCACCGGCAACGTTGTACAGACCTTCCCGTTGCCCCTGCATCAGGGTCACCAGAACCACCTAGCCGGCACTCAGATAGGAAAGCGGCCAGCTCAGCGGCATCAACAGCACAGACAACAGGCCCAGGCCGGCGGTCATCAGCATGGCCTGAAACCTGCCCCGCATGATGTAGGCAGCAATGGCCTGCATCACCTGCCCCGCTCAGAAGCAGTGTTCAAATGACTTACTTGTGTGAATCCGTATAGGGCAACAGCGCAAGATAACGAGCGCGCTTGATGGCCGTGGCCAGCTGACGCTGATAACGGGCCTTGGTGCCAGTTATACGGCTTGGAACAATTTTACCGCTTTCGGTGACATTGGTTTTCAGCAGGTTGATATCCTTGTAATCGATATCTTCGATGCCTTCAGCGGTAAAACGACAAAATTTTCTACGACGGAAATAACGAGCCATGATTGAAAAATCCTCTAAAAATATTCGATGCGGTAGACGCCGGTTTATTCTGCCGGTACGTCTGCGGCCGGGGCAGCTTCAGTAGCGGGGGCTGCGTCCGTGGTCGGAGCCGCAGCCGGTACCGGGCGTTCTTCACGGCTGTCTTCTTCTTTCTTCGCCAGCGGTGAAGCTTCGGTAATGGCGTTGTCACGACGAATCACCAGGTTGCGAATGACCGCATCGTTGAAGCGGAACGCACTGGTCAGTTCATCCAGGGTTTCCTGGTTGCATTCGACGTTCATCAGAACATAATGTGCCTTGTGGATCTTCTGAATCGGGTAAGCCAGTTGACGGCGACCCCAGTCTTCGAGGCGATGGATCTGACCCCCGTTGCCTTCGATACTGGCACGATAGCGATCGATCATGGCAGGAACCTGCTCGCTCTGGTCAGGGTGGACCAGAAACACGATTTCGTAATGTCTCATATTTCTCCCTTCGGATAGTCAGCCTCCCGCGTATTCGGTGAGGCAGAGAGTTGCACGAATTGTCAGTGGCAGGCTCGGCCCCGTTTCGGGAAGTCCGGCCCACCAAAAGCCGGCCATTTTACTGGAGTCGATTTTGTTATGCAATCAATAACTTCAAGAGCCCGCTCAAACGCAGACTCACCCCGCGGCTCCCGTCACCTGCCACCGGCAAGCCATTGATATCTAGTGCTTTATTTGTCTCTGCAGTGTGCCAATCTGCCGATCGTGCAGCCGTCCCAACAGGCTGACGGCCAGGATCGCCCCGAGCAAGGCGGTGGCCATGTCCGCCTGGGTGTCCCATTCATAGCCCTGGGTGCCCAGAAAGGCATCGGCCGCCGTGCCACTGGCCACCGCCACCCACCATTCGATGAGTTCGTAAAAGGCGCTGATGGCCAGACAGATGTTCACCACCAGAAAATCCAGCCAGCCGCGTTTTCGTACCACATCGACTCGGATGAGAATTTCCCGGGCAATGATGGCCGGCACGAAACCCTGGGCAAAATGTCCCAGCTTGTCGTAGTCATTACGTTGCGAACCGAACAGTTCTGCCAGGCTATCGAACAGGGGCACCTCGGCATAGGTGTAGTGGCCTCCCACCATGAGGATGATGCTGTGAACGAGGATCAGGCTGTAGGTCAGGCTGGTGAGGGGGAAACGCTGGCGTGTGGCGGCCAGCACCAGCAGATAAAGCAGCGCGGGGGCCACTTCCAGCCACCAGATGAAACGATCCAGGGGGTTTGTCGCCGACCAGAGCAATACGGCAAGAAACAGCAGCAGCCAGACGATGGCGCCTTTGGTCAGTGACGACATCAGGTGTTGTTTTCCTGAAGTTGTCGCTGCCGAAGTGCCTCGTACAGGCAGATCCCCGCCGACACGGACACATTCAGGCTCTGCACCGTTCCTGCCATGGGCAGTTTGACCAGGCTGTCGCAGACTTCCCGGGTCAGGCGACGCATGCCCTTGCCTTCGGCACCCAGCACCAGTGCCAGGGGCCCGGTCAGATCGCTCTGAAACAGGCTCGCCTCCGTTTCCAGATCCGTACCCACCAGCCAGATGCCGGCCGCCTGCAGTTTTTTCAGGGTTCGTGCCAGGTTGGTGACCTGCACGAAGGGCACAGTTTCGGCCGCGCCACTGGCGACCTTGCGCACCGTGCTGGTCAGGCCGCAGGCCGAATCCCTTGGTGCAATCAGCACATGCACCCCGGCAGCATCGGCCGTACGCAGACAGGCGCCCAGGTTGTGCGGATCCTGTACGCCGTCGAGCACCAACAAAAAGGCCGGCTCCTGCAGATCTTTCAGGTAGGCGAACAGCCCCGCCTCGTCCATGGCAGGCTGCTGACTGACTTCAGCCACCACCCCCTGATGACGGGCGAAACCGGACTTTTGATCCAGCAACTCCCGCTCGACCCGCTGCAATGGCACCCGGGCATCACGCGCCAGCCTGACCAGCACCTGACTGCGCTTGTCACGCCGGTTGTGCTCCATCCACAACTGTTTGACCGTGTCAGCCTCATGCTCCAGCACCGACTGCACTGCATGCAGGCCATGGATGATATGGGTCTGTGCCATCTAGCCTGCACTCAACGCCGGCGTGAAGTTTTCTTTTTTGCCGTATTCTTCTTGCCGGTTTTCTTTTTTGCCACTTTCTTACTGGCAACCTTTTTGGCCGACGTCTTCTTTTTGCTGACCTTTTTCCTTGCCACCTTCTTGCTGGTGGTTTTTTTCGCTATGGTCTTCTTCTTGCTGACCTTTTTCTTTGCTACCGCACGGCTGGTCTGCTTGCTGGCGGTTTTCTTCCTGGCCACTTTCTTTTTCGTGGTCTTCTTGCTCGCCGCTTTCTTCTTACTCGCTTTCTTCTTGCTCGCTTTCTTCTTGCTCGCTTTCTTCTTTGTGGCCTTCTTCTTGCTGACCGGTGCTGCGGGCTGTTCAGCAGGCACTGTGACAACCGTGGCTTTTTTCTTCGCCGCCTTCTTCGCGACTTTCTTCTTCACTGTGCCGGTCGTTGCTGCAGCTGATTGCTCGGCAGGCGCCGGGTTCACCGGTGGCACATCCTGGCTGGCGGTAACGGGCTGCTGCTGATCCGGTTTCTTCCTGCCCCGTGAACGACGGCGTTTACGGGACTTTTTCTTCTTGCCCTCGGGACGCCGTGGTTCACCACCACGGCTCTTTTCGCTCCGGCCTGACCCGGCTTGGGCTTCGATCTGCTCCGTCGAGAGCGGGCTGCGGGTTTCCTGCTGGCCACCCAGGGTGGTACGCAAGTCCGAAAACTCGGCCTCATCGACCAGGGCAGGTTTGGGTTTTGCCGTCATGGCTTCACCCACATAACTGAAATCGATTTTCTTCTCGTCCAGGTCGACCCGGGCAACCTTGACCCGCAGGCGATCACCGAGACGGTAGGTCTTGTTGGTGCGTTCGCCGATCATGCGGTGCTTGACCGGATCGAAGACGTAGTAGTCGTTGTCCAGCCCGGTCACGTGGATCAGGCCTTCCACATAGATTTCATCCAGCTCGATAAACAGGCCAAAGCTGGTCACGGTGCTGATGGTGCCATCAAACTCCTCACCCACCTTGTCCATCATGAATTCGCACTTGAGCCAGTCCACCGCATCCCGCGTGGCCTCGTCGGCACGGCGCTCATTGACCGAACAGTGCTCGCCGATGTTGACCATGTCTTCGTGACTGTAGATATAGTCGTCAATCTTGCGCCTGGAGAGGATATGACGAATCGCCCGGTGCACGGTCAGATCCGGGTAGCGGCGGATCGGTGAGGTGAAATGGGCATAGGCATCGAAGGCCAGCCCGAAGTGACCGATATTGTCCGGGCTGTAGACCGCCTGGCGCAGGCTGCGCAGCATGACCGTCTGGATCAGGTGGGCATCGGGACGTGCGGCCACCTGCTTGAGCAGCACGGCATAGTCAGCCGAAGTGGGCTCGTCACCCCCGCCAAGCTGCAGGCCGAATTCGGACAGAAATTCACGCAGGGCCTCGATTTTTTCTGCCGTCGGACCTTCATGAATGCGGTACAGGGCCGGGATCTTGTGCGCCAGCAGGTATCGGGCCGTGGCCACATTGGCCATGATCATGAACTCTTCGATGAGCTTGTGGGCGTCGTTGCGCACCAGTGGCACAATGCGCTCGATCTTGCGCTGCTCACCAAACAGGATGCGGGTTTCGGTGCTCTCGAAATCAATCGCCCCGCGCTCTTCGCGGCGCTGGCGCATCACTTTATAGAGGGAATACAGATTCTCCAGGTGTGGCAACACATGCTGGTATTCCACACGCAGGTTGGCATCCTGATCCACCAGCATGTTGGCAACCTTGGTATAGGTCAGACGCGCGTGGGAATACATCACCGCCGGGTAGAATTTGGAACCCAGCAATTTGCCCTCGGCACTCATCTTCATGTCACAGACCATGCAAAGTCGATCCACCTCGGGATTGAGGGAGCACAGACCATTGGAGAGGATCTCCGGCAACATGGGGATGACACGCTCGGGGAAGTACACCGAGGTGGCTCGTTCATAGGCATCGGCGTCCAGCGCCGTTTCCGGATTGACATAATGGGAGACATCGGCAATGGCCACCAGCAGACGCCAACCGTCGCCGTCAGGCTCGCAATAGACCGCGTCATCGAAATCCCGGGCATCTTCACCATCTATGGTCACCAGCGACAGGTGGCGGATGTCGACCCGTCCCTGTTTTTCCGCTTCGGTCACTTCCGGACTCAGATCGGCGATTTCATCCTCCGTTTCCCGCGACCATTCCACAGGCAGTTCATGAGAGCGAATCGCCACGTCGATTTCCATGCCCGGCGCCATGTGTTCACCCAGCACCTCACGCACCCGGCCGATGGGCTGGCGGTAGCGACTGGGCTGCTCGATGATCTCGACGATAACAATCTGGCCATGCCGGGCCCCGGCCAGATCTTCCCGTGCCACCAGCACATCCTGATGAATGCGCTTGTTGTCCGGTACCACGAAAGACACGCCCTTCTCGATAAACAACCGTCCCACCACACTGTGGTGAGCCCGTTCCAGTACTTCGACCAGGTTGCCTTCACGCCGGCCTCGACGGTCGACACCGGCCACTCCGACCAGGGCACGGTCACCGTGCATCAGACTGCGCATTTCCCGTGCAGGCAGGAAAATGTCGTCACCCCCCTCTTCGGGAACCAGAAAACCAAAACCGTCCGGATGGCCAATGACCCGGCCTCGCACCAGATTCATCTTGTTGACCAGGCCATACTTCTGCCGGCGGGTAAACACCAGCTGGCCATCGCGCTCCATGGCACGCAAACGGCGGCGCAGCGCTTCTTGGGAATCGGCATCATGCAGATTCAGCAGCTCGCCAATTTCCTTGCGAGACAAGGGCTTAGCTTTCTTTTCAAGGAGTTCGAGGATAAATTCCCGACTGGGAATGGGGTTCTGATAATTCTTTGCCTCACGGGCAGCGTGGGGATCTTTGTTCTTTTTCTTAGCCATAAACTGTAATTTTAGCCTTAACTGTAGGGTCTTGGAGGTATTATAAGGAATTCAATCGCCTAGTGTACCCCAGCTTGCTACAGATTGCTGAAATGTTTGACATTCCCTGAGGGAATCTGTAAAGTTCGCGCCCTATTGCCGAGGTGGTGAAATTGGTAGACACGCTAGCTTCAGGTGCTAGTGGGGGCAACCCCGTGGAGGTTCAAGTCCTCTCCTCGGCACCAATTTCCTAAAGTATCAATTGCAAAAAACAATATCACAAGATACTGTTTTTTCCTTATCGACCTTCCCGAGATTTTCCAGTTCCTTCCGCCTTGCAGACACGCTGTTGTCATCGCGCTGCGACAAGATACCGGCATCACTTTACCCAGGTCAGTTGCATGAATTTTTGCATGCAGGAGCCTTGGGGACAGTATTTTTCAGGGTCGAGCACAGGTTTTTTCCAATCGCCACATGGCCCACCGATAAGGTGAGGACTGGAAAAATCGAGCATGACACTGAAAATACTGGCATGGAAGGCGCTTCGCTATCCTGCGCCGAAAATTTATGCAACGATTGGGTTAAAGCACTCTCTGGTGGTTTTTTGCCTGTGTAACCAGACCACGGGCAGGCGGTTCGGGCAGCCTGCACAAGCGGGTATCGAAGCCAAAGACGCGACCGGCCCAGATGAACATCACCCAGGCCAGCAGACCGAAGGGCAGGTAGCCGGCATAGCCGAGCAGTGGCATTTCGGAAAAGACGTGGATGACGTTGACATAGGGTATGTTGTATACCCAGTAGTTCGGATTGGTCACCGGCGTGGCCTCTGGATGAGCACTACCATAATTCCACAGCTCCCAGAAGAAGCCATTGAACAGGGATGATAGCACCATCAGTACCATGGGACTCCAGTTTCCCTGTGCCAATGCACTGAAGGGACTGGGAATTCCCAAACGAATCAGGACACCGGCGAACACGGCCAGTACGCCTATCCACAAGGCCCAGAAAAAAGGATAGGGATAGAACACCATCAATACGATCAATGCCAGACCACCCCAAAGCAACAGGTTGCCAGGCAACGCAAGCTTTGGACCATTGGCATAACGCGCCACGAAGGGCGGGAAGGTGTTGAGCAAGGTGTACCACTCGAAAATCGCCGGCCACACCGTAGTATAGGCAAGCAGGAACAGCACCACCACCGTTGCATGGGGCAATTCAGGCAGGGTGCTGTTGGGGTAATACCAGTTGCCCAGAGCAAAGTAATCGAAGTATTCGAAAAAGAACCAGCCCAGCAGCGAGACGGCAATGGTGGCTGCAAAGGTTTTCGGCAGCGAGGCCAGCAGCGAGCCGCCTCCACTGCGCCGATAGACGATCCCGTCCAGAACCAGGATGAACCCCCACCACAGTGGGGTGAAGGCAAAATAGACCAGATCACCGAATACTGTAAGCCGTGTCCACATGAGCCACCAGAAGAACCCGGTCAGTGCCACACCAACCCAGAACCACAGAGGCAGGCGACCGGGCTCAACCTGTGGTGAAGGTGTGGTCTTCTTGAACCCAAACCATCCGGGAAACAATAGCAGCAGGACAACCACCGTTTCGGCAAGCAGAACAAGCATGAACAGCGGAAGGCTGAAGCCGGGTGGCTGGGCCACAAACAGCGGTGGAAATACCCCAAAGCCAGGTGGCAGACGGGTTTGTGGATAAGCAAACCAGGATGCCACAAGAGGCAGAACCAGCAACAGGGAAATCGGCCAGATCAATCTCGCTTGCGACACCTTTTTTCTCCTTGTTGTTATTGTTTTTAACCGGTTGCGGCCAGTCACCTGATCACTGTCAGACCGGTTTTGTATCCTTGCCTGACATGCCTGACTGTTTATGTTTCCGTTTGGACTCATACATGCGACGGTCGGCCAGGTGTTTGAGCTCGGTCATATTGCCCGCCTCCGAGTGGTGTGCAGTGCCGGCGCTGGCACCGGCGATGTCGAAGCCCGACGCCTGTACGCGCAACGTCGTTTCGGCAATGGCCTGTTCAATCATCCCTTCGTTGCCATCGGCACTGATGATGGCAAACTCGTCACCACCTACCCGGTAAATCCTTGCCCTGTCTTCCAGCAGCACCGACAACTGCCGGGCATAGGCACGCAACAGTTCATCACCACGTTCATGTCCGAATTTGTCGTTGTAATACTTCAGATTATCCAGGTCGAGAAAAGTCAGACTGCCCTCGTCTGGCAGGATGGCCAGGTCGAGCTCCAGTGCAAACCGGTTTGCCAGGCCCGTCAGTATATCGGTTCGAGCCATCCGCGTGCTGTGTTCGAGCTTCTCCAGCGCCGATTCCTTTTCCTTATGCAACTGAGCAAATTGATATGACAGCACCAGCGCCAGCATGATCACCTCGACAGCCACAGAAAACAGACCGAAATGCTCGATATACAAGGTGTAGACACCGGAAATCTGGCTCAGCGAGATTGTCACCAGGCCCAGGACGAAGAACACGCCAATGGCCAGCAGATAAAGCCGTGCAGATACATTCCCATGCCGGGCCCGGACAATGCCCGCAAAAAGGCCATAGGTCAGGAACAGGCCGACACCATAGCGTGCAAGTTCAAGGGACCAGTTTGGCCAGAGCACCCCCATCAGGAAGAAGCCTGCCAGCAACCCGAATACGGAAACACCGGCCATATACATGACAGGATACCTGTCTCTGCTGAGTTCCAGCAGGCTCATGACAAAGGCGATATAGGTAATATTCGATATCAGAATCGGCACACTGGCAAGATAAACCGATTGCAGACCGAACAGATCAGAAAAAACCAGCAGGGCGGTACCATTGAAGAGAAGGTTGCCCAGGATGAAGAGGGCATACATGCCCTCTGCCATGCGTCTTCGTGCCATGGACAGCGCAGCATAGTAGATGCCAAGTCCGAGGAATACGCCAAGGCCAATCAAGGTCAGGGCATTACCCGGCTTCACCGCATCACGATAGTGGGCGAGTGTATCCAGATAGGGCGTGGGCTGGGCCAGAAAGAAGGGAGAGGACAATTCGCTGATCAGCCGGTATTGCCCTGCAGCCAGATCTGTCTCCCGGCCATGTCGCAGAAAGAAAGGGTTATCCGCCCGGCTGGCTATCCCTCCCTCCAGGGTGATAATCAGCCGGTTTTCCTGATCGAAAACATACTGACGAAAATGGGCGATGGTACTGGTGTTCTTGAAATCAAGTACATAGCGCCCGGTCTGACTCACGGTAAAATCGGCCAGATGCAAAAAATGGCCTCCGGTGAGGGAAACGCCGGTCGTTTCCCGGAGTGCCGCCGGGTTCAGGCTGGCTTGTCCCTGATACGACCAGTCTTCGGCAACCTGATACCATTTCCCGGAAAGATCCTGGGTGGCTGCCAGGCCGGTACTGGCAAGGGGGAAAAGCAGCAAAAACAGCAATAAGCGTATATTCATGAAGACTTGAGATGTTGCATGCAAGCTTGTGCCGCGGGTGCTCTGCTCGACCGGAATCTGGCCGCACCGAGGTGGATTCAAAGAAAAGACGCGATTTTGCTGTTCTTGCGAACGGTTACGACCGTTGGCAGCATCAGCCGATCCGCTGTTGCCGCCTTGCTCCCCTTGTTATTTGCAATATGGACCACCTTTCCACCCCGGTTGCGAAAAATTCATTATTTGTACGTAGAATCGCCCAATCTGGGAGAATTTTCAAGCAAAGCAAACCAGCTGATGAAATTTTGAACAATCGCAGCCATATGAAAAGGCCAACTGCCGTCTAGTGGCGAGCCCTCCCCTCGCCACCATGCACAGAACCCGGCTGGACGACGGCTGGCCTGTTACCCGCAGGAGTTGCCCCGGGCCTGATGCAGGCGACCATTCTTTACCCAATCACGGCTTGAATTAGCGGATTTACCTTGCCAAATCCGCCACTTGGCGCCTTTCCACTGGCAGGTAGTCCCGCTGGGCAGGACCGATATACAGTTGCCGTGGCCGACCGATGCGCTGGTTATCCTCACCAATCATTTCCATCCACTGGGCCACCCAGCCGACAGTCCGTGCAATGGCGAACATCACTGTAAACATGTTGGTCGGAATCCCCAGAGCGCGATAGATGATACCCGAATAGAAATCCACATTGGGGTAGAGCTTGCGCTCGATAAAATACTCATCGCTGAGCGCAATTTCTTCAAGCCGAAGAGCAAGTTCGAGCATTGGATCATTCTCGTCTCCAAGTTTTGCCAGTACTTCATGGCACATTTCACGAATAATCTTTGCACGAGGATCGTAATTCTTGTAGACCCGGTGGCCAAAACCCATCAGCCGGAAGGGATCATTTTTGTCCTTGGCTCTGGCAATAAACTCAGGGATGCGTTTGACATCACCTATCTCGGCCAGCATGTTGAGTACCGCCTCATTGGCCCCCCCATGGGCAGGCCCCCAAAGGGCCGCAATCCCGGATGCGATACAGGCGAAAGGATTTGCCTGGGAACTGCCTGCCAGACGTACGGTGGAAGTGCTGGCATTCTGTTCATGATCGATGTGCAAAATAAAGATCAGGTCCAGAGCCCTTTCGGCAACCGGGTCCACCTCGTATGGCTCACAGGGCACGGAGAACATCATGTTCAGCAGGTTGCCCGTATAGCTGAGGGAATTGTCGGGGTAGACCTGGGGTTCGCCGATAGTGTGCTTGTAACTGGCGGCGGCGATACTGGGCATCTTGGCAATCATCCGGTGCGAGGCAATTTCCCGATGACGCGGATCGGTAATATCTGTGGAATCATGGTAAAACGCCGACAGCGATCCCACCACACCGACCATGATCGCCATGGGATGTGCGTCATGATAAAAACCCCGAAAAAAACTTTTCAGGCTTTCGTTGAGCATGCTGTGATGAGTAATGACATTATCAAACTTTACGAGCTGTTCACGGCTTGGCAACTCTCCATTCAGCATCAGGTAAGTGACTTCGAGGAAGTTGCTCTGTGCCGCCAGCTGTTCGATGGGATAGCCCCGGTATTGCAGTATTCCCTGATCACCATCGATATAGGTGATTGAACTCTGGCAACTTGCCGTAGAAAGAAAACCGGGATCGTAGGTAAAATAGCCCAGTTCACGATAAAACCGTCCAATATCGACCACTGCGGGCCCCTGACTACCGTGTTTGACGGGCAACTCTATCTTACGACCGCTGGCATTATCGAGTATGGTTACGACGTCCTTTTTCATTTTACATTACCCCTTATGTAATCCAGATTGAACTGAAACTCCACTTTCAACTGTCTGGCATGTAATGCCAGAATCATGAGATTCGATTGATATCTGCGCGCACCACCTCGGCTGAATGCTGAAAATCTGCACGTTCCCTTTCGTTCAGGTTCAGCTCGATGACCTTTATCAGGCCAGTCTCGTCCAGCACCGATGGAACCCCCATGGCAATGCCATGTTGCTCATATTCTCCCTCGAGAATACTGACGCAAGGCATGATCCTGTGACGATTATGGCTGATGGCATCAACCATTGCAGCGACAGCAGCGGCTGGCGAGTCATAGGCACTGCTGCTTTTTTTCAAATCAAGAATTTCACCGCCTCCCTTGCGGGTGCGCTCGACGATTTTTTCAATTGTCTCCAGACTGAGGAAATGTTCGATGTTGATGCCGGCAATATCAGTAAATCGTGTCAGGGGCACCATGGCATCACCATGACCACCAAGAACCAGCGGTGAAACATCCTTGATGGAGTAGCCGGTTTCCAATGCGATGAAAGTGGCCATGCGGGCGGTATCGAGTGCCCCGGATTGTCCAAAGACCCGCTGTCGGGGCCAGCCACTTCTTTTCCAGGCATGCCAGGTCAGTACATCGACCGGGTTGGTTACCATCAGTAGCATGGCGTTCGGAGCATAACGAAGCATGTTATCCACGATTTCATCGATAATCGCCAGATTGGTGTCCAGTACGTCAGAACGGGACATGCCCGGTTTGCGTGGAATACCTGCAGTAACAATGACAATATCCGAATCGGCCATGGCGGCCGGGTCGGTGGCACCATTGACCCGGGTATCAAAACGCAGCAATGCTCCCGATTCCTGAATGTCCAGCGCCACACCCTGAGGCACACCCTCATGGATATCGAGTAACATGATTTCCCGGCACAATTCCTCCTTGGCGAGAATTTGTGCCGTTGATTCACCGACGCGACCAACACCCACTATGGTTATTTTTTTCATTGCAAACCTCCTTTCTTCTTGTCATTTTGCAAGGTTCGGGTTAGCCGGACAATTTAATCCAAACCTCATTTAATACGGCTCTTCCCTTGATCGTGTGGGCACCACTCATTTGGTAATCCCGGTTAGCAGGCTGTTGAAAAATACCGTTATTCGACAGCCTGTGAGGGAACGGCAAACCACGCCTGCCGTTCCCGGGTTGAAAAAGGCCAGGGAGGGGATTTTTCAACATCCTGCTAGTCGGCCAGTTCTTTGTCTGCATACAAGTCATCCCGCCGCAGAGGTATGGGCAGAGGATCATGCGGATGCCCCACCAGTAACTGATGGACGCCGATACAGCCTTGTTCAAAATAATAAGCCGAGCCAGCCATGTACAGACGCCATAACCGGTAGGTTACCTTGCTGGTCTGCCGTATGGCTTCTTCACGTTTTGTTTCAAGTGCCTGTACCCAATGGCGCAGCGTATAGGCGTAATGACGACGCAGGCCTTCGGTATCCAGCACTTCGAAACCCGCCTTCTCCATGGCGTCGGCGACATCGCTGACCCGAGCCAGCTCACCATCAGGAAAAATGTAGCGATTGATGAAACGGGTCAGAGGCGTACGCCGCCAGCCGGTTTCACTGGTAATACCATGATTGAGAAAAAGCCCACCCGGCTTGAGGACACGTTTGACCATGCCAAAGTAGGTCGGGAAGTTTTTTACCCCCACATGCTCGAACATGCCAACACTGACGACCCGGTCGTAGCTGGCCTGGTCAGGCAAATTCCGATAGTCAAGCAGTTCAATCCGAACCTTGTCTTCCAGGCCTGCGGCCTTCACCCTGGCAACAGCAACCTGATGCTGGGCCTCGCTCAGGGTAATCCCATGTACGCTAACCCCGTAATGTCGGGCCGCATGTATTGCCAGTGCCCCCCAGCCACAACCGATATCCAGCAGTGCTTGACCAGGCTGCAGGCGCAACTTGCGGCACAGGTAATCCAGCTTGTCTTGCTGTGCATCTGCCAGTGACTGTTGTTCATCACGAAAATAGGCACAGGAATACACCATCTGTGGGTCCAGCCACAGGCGATAGAAATCATTACCCACATCATAGTGGTGCGCAATACTGGCACGACCATTCTTGTGTGTCGTCTGACTGGATGATTTTTGTGATGCTGACTTTCCTTGATAGCGTGCAGGCAACTTCAATGCCAACCGGAGAAGACGCCACTTTTCTGCCAGAGACAAATTCAGGGTCTTGAGCTGAGTTTCCAGTTCAAACAATGCTTCCATATTGCCAATGACGGTTACTGCACCATCGAGGTAGGCATCTGCCAGTCGTGACAGGCTGCGATAAAGGATAAGATCACGAATTACAGCTGGCTCATGAAAGATGATGCGACAGGTTGCATCCAGGCTAGCGGTCACCTGCCTGCCGTCCCATAACTGAACAGCAGTATTACCCTGATAACCCTTGAGTACGGTTGAAATAATCCGGCTACTGATTGCAGCGGGGGATGAGGCTGACTCCTTGACGGGACTGGCAATGTAGCCAAAACCGGAAGTGTGGCAGCTTTCTGCTGATTTCTGTAAATTTTCCATCGTTCCTCTCCTTTTATAACTTGTTATATTTCAGGTAAACACCCAAAAAAACCTTCTGTTATAAAAAGTCTAGAACATATGCCCGGGACACAGGTCAAGGTTAAATCAACCCAATCGTTGCATAAATTTTCGGCGCAGGATGGCGAAGCACCTTCCAAGCCAGCATTTTCAGTCTTCATCTGCAGCAGGAAATGATTCGATCAGGCGACATACCGAATGTCCATCTGGTACCCCATCAGGTTGTTCCTGCCACTCCATTAATGCCTGCTCCATATGTGTCTGCAGAGTCATGAGCTCTTCCAGGTAACGGCGGTTTTCGACAATACGGTTCTGCAGGATCTCGCGTACCCGGGGGCAGGGGGAGTAGCCCTGATCCGCATCATACATGATCGATTTTATTTCACTCAGCTTGAAACCAAGCCGCTTGGCTCGGCGAATAAATCGTAACCAGTTGATATCGCGGAGTTTATACAGATGGTATCCATTATCCGGGTTGCGATCAGGCTGTAACAGCCCCATGCGCGTATAGTAGCGTACCGCGTGAGCTGTGGTACCACCTTGATTGGCAAGCTGTGTTACGGTCAGCATCCTGATCCTCCGTATTGCTGTTCAGACTCGGCTGGTTTTGTCGAGGAGTAAACCCGACAGTTGCATAAAACCGAAGCTGTTTTGCAAGGAAACAGCTTATATACAGCGTGAACTGCGCATTACGCGATAATTTCTGGACTTCACCAAAAGTGAAGTCCAGAAAACGAAGGAGAAAGGCGCAGCAAGATG
>JAJRYG010000085.1 GCA_024275915.1 Gammaproteobacteria bacterium | reverse complement strand
TCATTTCTTGTTCCATTTTCCCTGATTGTACTTGTTCTTTTTGGTTATGTTTATACGGCAGCGACACTTGCCGGCTACATGTTTGACACCTTGTGGTTCATTCTGGGGCTGGTGGTTCTCAATCAGGTTGCCATGCGTTGGCTGTTGTTGACTTACCGTCGGCTGGCCTACAAGGAATATTTGGCACGCCGTCAGGCTTTGCTCGATGCGGCTCAGGAAGAGGAGGCGGTTGCCGGTGCTGAAGGAATAACCATCGAGGAACCCGAGGTTGACCTTGATGCTCTCAGTGAGGAAAGCCGAAAGCTGGTCAGTGCCGCCATGGCCATTGTAGCACTGGTTGGTTTTGTCGCTATCTGGTCCGAACTGCTGCCGGCTTTCTCCTTTCTGGATAATTTTACCCTGTGGTCTTACAGTGCAACGGTCTCGGGTGAGGAAAAAATCATTCCGGTTACCCTTGCCGACCTGGGTATTGCTCTCATGGTGCTGGCCATTACCTTTATTGCCATGCGCCGCTTCCCGGCCCTGCTGGAGATCATCCTGCGCCAGCGTTTCAACATGAATGCCGGTAACCGTTATGCGGTGACCATGTTGTCACGCTATACAATTGGTACGGTAGGATTGTTGCTGACCATTTCCATGCTTGGCGGCAGCTGGTCGAAGATTCAATGGCTGGTTGCTGCACTGGGTGTCGGGATTGGTTTTGGCCTGCAGGAGATTATTGCCAACTTCATTAGTGGTCTGATCATTCTTTTCGAGCGGCCCATCAGGGTCGGGGATACGGTTACGGTTGGGGATACATCGGGTGTGGTCAGCCGCATTCGTATCCGTGCAACCACTATCGTCACTTGGGACCGAAAGGAGTTGCTGGTACCCAACAAGGAATTTGTCACAGGGCGGTTGCTCAACTGGTCATTGTCCGATCAGGTTACCCGTCTGGTTATTCCCGTTGGTGTAGCCTATGGCAGTGACGTGGAACAGGCCATGAGCCTGATGAAACAGGCTGCCGTGGAGAACAGCCGCGTCATGGATGAGCCGGTACCTTTCGTTACCTTCGAAACCTTCGGTGACAATGCGCTGGGACTGGTGCTGCGTTGTTACGTGGACTCCATGGATTACAGGCTCAGCACCATTACCGAGATAAACAAGGAAATCAACCGCATGTTTGCCGAAGCCGGAATCAGTATTTCCTTCCCGCAACGGGATATTCATCTCGATACCCTCAAGCCGCTGGATATTCGTATTCACCACGAAGAGGAAAAACCGAAACCGGCCAGCTGACAGACTTCGTATCGACTCGAGACTTCCTATCAGTCACCCGCATTCTGGCGCAGCGGAACAAAAGCCACCGCCAGAATCTCTTCTATTCGTGTCTTGCCCTGCTGATCCTTGGTGACCAGCATGAGATTCTGTGGCAGGTGGGGTTCCCCCACCGGGATTACCAGATGTCCTCCCGGTTTCAGTTGCTCTATCAATGGTTCCGGGATGAACGGTGCGGCGGCGGTGACCAGAATGCCATCATAAGGTGCATGTTCTGGCCAGCCTTCATAACCATTGCCAACCCGGAATTCGATGTTGTCATAGCCGAGCTCTTCAAGGTGTTGTCGGGCAGATTCAGACAGGGCTGCTTCCAGTTCCACCGTATAGACCCTGTCGACCAACTGTGACAATACGGCCGTCTGGTAGCCGGAGCCGGTACCGATTTCCAGTACCTTGTGATCAGCTTTGGGTTGCAGCAAGTCGGTCATCAGGGCAACGATATAGGGCTGGGAGATGGTCTGGCTATGGCCGATACTCAGGGGGCCGTTGTCATAGGCGAAGGCTTTCACCCCGTCGGGGACAAACTTGTCTCGCGGTACTTTGGCCATTGCCTCCATGACTTCCGGACCCAGCCGTTGCCTGCCAATCATGTCGCGGGTAAAGCGAACTTCCGCCTCGATATCTTCGAGCATGCGTTTGATGTCTTTGTTCATGGTTTGTGTTACCCGATTATCCGGTGCCTTCCTGCCAGGAAGACAGGTAGCGGTTCTGCAATTCGGTCAGTTGATCAATGTCAATGCCCATGGCCTTGAGTTTGAGTACTGATATTTCCTCATCAAGCTCGACGGGGACATCATGTACGCGGTTGTCGAGTTTGCCGCGGTTGTGGATCAGGTAAACCACCGACAACACCTGGTTGGCAAAACTCATGTCCATCACCGACGAGGGATGCCCCTCGGCTGCGGCCAGGTTGACCAGCCGCCCTTCGGCGAGCAGACGGATTCTGCGACCATCGGTCAGTGTATACTCGTCGACATCCTTGCGCGGGCGATGTTTTTCCATGCTCATTTTCTCCAGGGCCGGGATGTTGATTTCCACATTGAAGTGACCAGAGTTGGCCAGCACACAACCGTCTTTCATTACTGCTATGTGTGGCCTGTCGATAACATGCTTGTCACCTGTGGCGGTGATCATGAAGTCGGATATACGGGCCGCCTCGATCAGGGGCATGACCCGATATCCATCCATGGCCGCTTCCAGTGCCTTGCGTGCATCGACTTCACAGACAATTACATGGGCGCCATGCCCCCGGGCACGCATGGCAATGCCCCGGCCACACCAGCCGTAACCGGCGACGGTAAAGGTCTTGCCGGCAAGCAGAATATTGGTGGCACGGATGATGCCGTCCAGGCTGCTCTGTCCGGTGCCGTAACGGTTGTCGAACAGGTGCTTGGTCATGGCGTCGTTGACGGCGATGACCGGGAATTTGAGGGCGCCATCACGGGCCATGGCGCGCAGGCGGATGACGCCGGTGGTGGTCTCTTCGGTACCACCGATCATCCCCGCCAGCAGTTCCGTGCGGCTCTTGTGGATTTCACTGACCAGGTCGGCGCCATCATCCAGGCTGATGACAGGGCGGTGACCCAGTGCGGCATTGATGTGCTGATAATAGACTTCTGTCGATTCGCCGCGAATGGCATAAACAGGAATGTCATGGTCCTTGACCAGTGCAGCGGCAACATCATCCTGGGTGCTCAGGGGGTTACTGGCGCATAGCACCAGATCGGCACCGGCGGCTTTTAGAGTGATCGCCAGGTTGGCTGTTTCTGTGGTGATGTGCAGGCAAGCGCTGATGCGAATGCCTTGCAGCGGTTGCTGTTTTGCAAAACGCTGGCCAAGTTCCCGCAACACGGGCATCTCCTGCAGGGCCCAGTCGATACGGTTACGGCCCTGCTCGGTCAGGGTGGGGTCACGAATGTCATGTGGAGTATCCTGCATGGGCTTTTTAATCCTTGCTGTTTAGTCTGCCTGGTTCCAGAGCCTGTACAGTTCCTTCAGTTGCCGAGCCGAGATTTCAATATCAAACTGCTCGTGCAGTTTATGCCGGGCGTCTTCCATGTCCAATGGTGGTGGCGACAGGCGCTGCAAAAATGCAGAAATATCCTCGAAGATTGCCCACGGATAGATCAACCAGCGCCATTTGATTATTTTTCTGGCATGAAAATCGATTGGATAGTGGCTGGTCGTTTTCAGATGCATCACGGCGGTAAGAATCCGGGCGGGCTTGAATCGCTGCAAATGTTCCACCGCCACTTCCAGTGTGTCACCACTGTCATTGACATCATCGACCAGAAGAACTCGTTTGTTTTCTATATCCGCACAGAGGGGATATTTGATCACTGCCTGTTCGGTTTTGTTGGAACCGGCCAGGTAATGTTCGATCTTGATGCTGGTCAGAGCCATGCTGTCCAGGTAGTCACACAGCAGCCGTGCCGGGACATAACCGCCACGGCCGATGGCGACGATGACCTCGGGTCGGTAGTCGGATGCCATGATTTGCTTTGCCAGTTGCATGCACAGGTGCTGGACCTCAGTCCATGAGATCAGCTGGCAATGCATTTTTGTTGTCATGCCCTTGTCCCGGTGATCCTGCGTGTCATGTTCAGTCGTCCGTCAGGGAAATGCGCTCAACTGTACCGGCAGGCGTTTGGCACCCCAGGTTCCGGGCCTGGCTTCAAACACTCCCGCACAGGGGGTCCCACAGTTTTTACAGTGCCCCTTTTCATCCAGGTTCCACTCGGAAAGCACGTACCAGTCACGACCGATGAGACGCTTGCCGCAGTGGTGGCAATAGGTGCTTTCACCGTCCTCGTCATGCACATTGCCGGTATAGGCATAATGCACGCCATTGTCCAGGGCAATCTGTCTGGCCCGGGTCAGGCTGGACGGTGGCGTCGGTGGCACATCCATCATCTTCCAGCTGGGATGAAAGGCGGTGAAATGCATGGGTACTTCAGCGCCGAGATTCTTGACCACCCAGCGAGTCATTTCATTGATCTCTTCGTCGGAGTCGTTCTTGCCGGGGATCAGCAAGGTGGTGAGCTCGACCCAGACATCGGTCTCCTGTTTCAGGTAGACCAGGGTGTCCAGTACGGTCTGCAGGTGGCCACCGGTGAGCTTGAAGTAGAAGTCCTCGGTAAAGGCTTTCAGATCCACATTGGCCGCATCCATGTATCTGAAGAACTCCTTGCGCGGTTCTTCGCTGATGTAACCGGCCGTCACCGCCACCGACTTGATGTCCTGCTCACGGCAGGCCTTGGCAATGTCGATGGCATATTCCATGAAGATCACCGGGTCGTTGTAGGTATAGGCCACGGAGCGGCAACCCAGTTCCTTTGCAACGCGGGCGATCTTCTCCGGTGAGGCCTGATCGGCCAGGATGTCCATTTCCCGGGACTTGCTCATGTCCCAGTTCTGGCAGAACTTGCAGGCCAGGTTGCAGCCGGCGGTGCCGAAGGACAGCACCGGTGTGCCGGGCAGGAAATGGTTGAGGGGTTTTTTCTCGATGGGGTCAACGCAAAAGCCGCTGGAACGGCCATAGGTGGTCAGGACGATCTGGTTGTTCTTGTTGGCACGCACGAAACACAGACCCTGCTGACCTTCATGCAGCTTGCATTCACGGGGACACAGATCACATTGCACCCGGCCATCATCGAGCTTGTGCCAGTATTTGGTGGGAAAGGCATCAGGTGCGATTTGCTGGTTCGTATTCATGGTCATCTCGAGGGTTGTATGAGGCATACCTCAATAACATATAGGCGAAAACCCGTATTTAAACCACTTGTCGGGAATCTGTACCGTTTTGGTGTTCTCGTGCTTGCAACCACGGGGCCTGCAATGATGGGAGAGCAAACTGCTCAGGAATTCTGTTCGAGCAATTCCAGCATGGCGGTCGCCGCATTGCCCAGGGTACGGTTTTTGTGCCAGACGCTGCCGAGCTGGCGTTGCAGGGCAATGCCATCCACGCTCAGCACGCTGATCTCGCCACTGAGCATGGAGCGGGGCAGGACACTCCAGCCCAGGCCGATGCTGACCATCATTTTGATGGTTTCCAGATAGTTGGTACTCATGCGGATGGGAATAGCCAGCCCCAGCGGCTTGAAGGCCTGTTCCACCAGTTCACGGGTATAGGTACCGATGCCGGGCAGGATGGCCGGGTAATCACATAACTGCCTGGCACTGATGTCCGCCGTCGTGGCTAGCGAGTGCTCGGGGCTGATGACAAAATCCAGGGGATCGGGCCAGATCAGACGGGTATGCAGATCAGCGGGGATGTCCAGGGGCAGGGTGACGATACCAATCTCCAGATCCCCATGGGTCACCGCCCGACAGGCGGCTTCCGAATCCATGAAATGCAGGTCCAGCTCCACCTCGGGGTAGCAGGAAGTGAAATGGCGCAGCACCGGCGGCAGACGATGCAGGCCAATGTGGTGACTGGTGGCGATCTTCAACAGGCCACCGACTCGGCCAGAGAGATTGGAAATGGTCCGGCGGCTGTCTTCTATTTCCTGCAGGATGCGCCTGGCCCTTGGCAGCAGTGCTTCTCCACTTTCGGTCAGGCAGGTGGTGCGGCCGATGCGATCGAACAGGCGGGTATCCAGATCATTTTCCAGCTGGGCGATGCGCTTGCTGATCGCTGGCTGGGTCAGGCACAGCTGTTCGGAGGCCAGGGAGAAGGAGCCGGTTTCAGCCACGGCCAGGAAGGTCTGCAGGTTGCTGATTTCAATATAACCAATAGTAATGACAATTATGAAAATAATGAATTTGCGTAATAGTATAACAGGCACTACACTTTCTGCACATTCACTGGAGGATAACTTCGATGTCGGCAAAAACCCTGTATGACAAATTGTGGGATGACCATGTGGTGCGTGACAATGGCGACGGTACGGCCCTGCTGTACATCGATCGCCAGCTGGTGCACGAAGTCACCTCACCTCAGGCTTTCGAAGGACTGCGCCTTGCCGGTCGCAAACCCTGGCGGGTCGAGGCCAACCTGGCCACCCCGGATCACAATGTGCCCACCACCGACCGCGACAGTGGTGTCGAGGGCATTGCCGATCCCGTTTCCCGTCTGCAGGTGCAGACCTTGGACGAAAACTGCCGGATCTTTGGCATTACCGAATTCAAGATGAATGATATCCGCCAGGGCATCGTGCATGTAATCGGCCCGGAGGAGGGTGCCACCCTGCCGGGCATGACCGTGGTCTGTGGTGACTCCCATACCTCGACCCACGGCGCCTTCGGCGCACTGGCCTTTGGCATTGGCACTTCCGAAGTGGAGCACGTGCTGGCCACCCAGTGTCTGGTGCAGAAGAAGTCCCTTGCCATGTTCATCGAGGTGGACGGCAAGGTCCAGCCGGGCGTGACGGCCAAGGATCTCATTCTTGCCATCATCGGCCACATCGGCACCGCTGGCGGTACCGGTTATGCCATCGAATTCGGTGGTGAGGCCATCCGTGCCCTGTCCATGGAAGGGCGCATGACTCTTTGCAACATGGCCATCGAGGCCGGCGCCCGTGCCGGCATGGTGGCGGTGGACGACAAGACCATCGACTACGTGAAGGGCCGGCCTTTTTCACCCAGGGAAGAATACCGGGATCAGGCGGTGGCCTACTGGCAGACCCTGCATTCGGATACCGATGCGCAGTTCGACAAGGTGGTGCGCCTCGATGCCTCGACGATTCGCCCACAGGTCACCTGGGGTACCTCACCGGAAATGGTCATCGATATCGACAGCCGCATCCCGGATCCGGCCCGCGAACCCGACGAGGTCAAGCGCGAAGGCATGAACAAGGCTCTGGCCTACATGGGGCTCGAAGCCAACATGCCCATCAGCGAGGTGCGTCCCGACAAGGTGTTCATCGGCTCATGTACCAATTCGCGCATCGAGGACCTGCGCGCCGCCGCCGAAGTGGTGAAAGGTCGCAAGGTGGCGGACAATATCAAACTGGCCATGGTGGTGCCCGGTTCCGGGCTGGTGAAAAAACAGGCCGAAGAAGAGGGGCTGGACCGGATCTTCATCGAGGCCGGTTTCGAATGGCGCCTGCCGGGCTGTTCCATGTGCCTGGCCATGAACGCCGATCGCCTCGAACCCGGTGAGCGCTGTGCCTCCACCTCCAACCGCAACTTCGAAGGTCGGCAGGGGCAGGGGGGGCGCACCCACCTGGTGAGTCCGGCCATGGCCGCGGCCGCGGCAGTGACCGGCCATTTTATCGACATCAACAAGCTGTAAAAAAACAAACAGAAGGAATCTGAACCATGAAAAAACTGATTTTAAGCATGATGTTGCTGGTGCTGGCAAACCAGGCACTGGCCGATGGCTTTACCCTGAGCAGCAAGTCGGTCAGAGGCCGACTGGCCGATGAGCAGGTGTTTTCCGGTTTTGGCTGCACAGGCAGGAACATCTCGCCGGATCTGAGTTGGCAGGATGCGCCCAAAGGCACGAAGAGCTTTGCCGTGACGGTCTATGATCCCGATGCCCCTACCGGCAGTGGCTGGTGGCACTGGCTGATTTTCAATATTCCTGTCAGTACCGACCACCTGGTGAAAGATGCCGGTAATGTCAGGAAATCACTGGCCCCCAAAGGCAGTGTACAGAGTGTCACCAGTTTTGGTCAGACCGGTTATGGTGGCGCCTGCCCTCCCAAGGGGGACAAGCCGCATCGCTATATTTTCACGGTGTATGCGCTGGATACGCCAAAGCTGGAACTGGACAGCCAGGCGACGCCGGCACTGGTGGGCTTCTACCTCAACCGGCATGCATTGGCCAAGGCGTCACTGATAGCATATTACTCGCGATAAAAGCGGCCATGCTTGAACAGGCTGTACAAAAAGCGCCTCCATGGACTTTTTCTGCACCGGAAACGAAAAAAGCGATTTTTCGTTTCCTCACGTGTTCAATGACTTTTCGTCATTGAAAACGGCGATACTTCCCTGCATCACCAACAGACTGCTGAAAAAGGCTCTTGTTCAACAGTCCGTCAAACAATGAGTAACAGATGATGGAAAAATTTGAAAAATTAAATGGCATCGTGATGCCGCTGGATCGGCCCAATGTGGACACCGACGCGATCATTCCCAAGCAGTTCCTCAAGTCCATCAAGCGCAGTGGCTTTGGCCCCAACCTGTTCGACGAGTGGCGGTATCTGGATCAGGGCGAGCCGGGGATGGACAACAGCAAGCGGCCCGTCAATCCCGACTTCGTGCTCAACCAGCCCCGTTATCAGGGTGCGCAGATCCTGCTGGCGCGAGAGAACTTCGGTTGTGGCTCCAGCCGCGAGCATGCCCCATGGGCATTGCAGGACTATGGCTTCCGTGTGATCATAGCGCCGAGCTTTGCCGACATCTTCTACAACAACTGCTTCAAGAACGGCATCCTGCCCATTGTGCTCGATGCCGAGCTGGTCGAAACACTGTTTGCCGAGGTCGAGGCCAACGAAGGTTATCGCCTCGATGTCGATCTCGAAGCCCAGACCATCACCAAACCCGATGGTGAGGTGATTCATTTCGAGGTAGACGCGTTTCGCAAGCACCGTTTGCTCGAAGGCCTGGATGACATTGGCCTGACCCTGGCCCATGCGGACGAGATCCGTGCCTACGAAGAAAAACGCAGGAAAACGGCGCCTTGGCTGTTTCAGTGACGAGGGACGAGTAACAAGAGACGAGGCCATCGAATCGAGATGAATGCCTCTTCCCTTGTTTCCCGTACCCTCTCCCTTTGGTTAATTGAATAATGGAAATACGACAATGGTAAAAAAGATTCTTGTTCTTCCCGGTGACGGCATCGGCCAGGAAATCGTCGCCGAGGCGGTGAAGGTCATCGACTGTCTGCAGGCCGATTTTGGTCTCGATGTGGAAATGGAGCACGCCCTGGTGGGCGGCACGGCCTATGACGACAGCGGTTCGCCCCTGCCACAGTCCACGCTGGATCTGGCCAGGGCAGCCGATGCCCTTCTGCTGGGGGCGGTCGGTGGCTACAAGTGGGAATCGCTGGACATCGCCGTGCGCCCGGAAAAAGGCCTGCTGGGTCTGCGCGCCGAGCTGGAATTGTTCGCCAACCTGCGCCCTGCCATTCTCTACCCGCAACTGGCCGATGCCTCCACCCTCAGATCCGAGGTGGTGTCGGGCCTGGACATCATGATTGTGCGCGAGCTGACCGGTGGCATCTACTTCGGCCAGCCCCGCGGCGTGCGTACCCTGGACAACGGCGAGAAGCAGGGCTACAACACCCTGGTCTACAGCGAGTCGGAAATCCGCCGCATCGGCAAGGTGGCCTTCGACATCGCCGCCAAGCGTGACAGCCGGGTGTGCTCGGTGGACAAGGCCAACGTGCTCGAATGCACCGAACTGTGGCGTGAGGTCATGACCGAGGAAGCCAAGGCCCATCCCGACATTGAACTGAGCCACATGTACGTGGACAATGCCGCCATGCAGCTGGTGCGGGCGCCCAAGCAGTTCGATGTCATGGTCACCACCAACATGTTCGGTGACATCCTTTCCGACTGTGCGGCTATGCTCACCGGTTCCATTGGCATGCTGCCATCGGCCTCCCTGGATGCCAACAGCAAGGGCATGTACGAACCCATCCACGGCTCCGCACCCGACATCGCCGGACAGAACATCGCCAACCCGCTGGCCACCATTCTTTCAGTGGCCATGATGCTGCGCTACACCCTCGACGAGCCGGCCATGGCCGAGCGTATCGAAAAGGCCGTCAACAGTGTGCTGGATCAGAAACTGCGCACGGCCGACATTCACTCCGAGGGTTGCAGGAAGGTGAGTACCTCGGAAATGGGCGATGCCGTGGTGGCGGCCATGCGGTAGGAACACAGTGATGAGTGACTCGGTACTCGTCGCTCCCGACAGAACATTGCAAACATACAGAGGCATAGAATGATGAAACGAGTAGGCTTGGTAGGCTGGCGTGGCATGGTGGGCTCGGTGCTCATGCAGCGCATGCGCGAGGCAGGGGATTTTTCCGTCATCGAACCGGTATTCTTTACCACATCCCAGGCCGGTCAGCCCGGTCCCGACGTGGGCAAGGATGCGCCGGCTCTCAAGGACGCGAAGAATATTAATGAACTCAAGGCCATGGACATCATCATCTCCTGCCAGGGCGGGGGATACACCGAAGCCGTCTATGGGGATCTGCGAGCGGCTGGCTGGCAGGGCTACTGGATCGATGCGGCCTCGACGTTGCGCATGGAAGCGCAGAGCATCATCGTGCTGGATCCGGTCAACCGTCATGTCATCGATCAGGGTCTGGCCAATGGCGTCAAGACCTTCGTTGGCGGCAACTGCACCGTCAGCCTGATGCTCATGGCCATCGGCGGCCTGTTCCAGAACGACCTGGTGGAATGGATCACGCCCATGACCTACCAGGCTGCCTCCGGCGCCGGTGCGCGCAATATGCGCGAGCTGCTCAGCCAGATGGGCTCCCTCCACGATTCGGTCTCCGACCTGCTGGCGGATCCCGCCTCGGCCATTCTCGATATCGATCGCAAGGTCACCGCCCACATGAACAGCGACGCCTACCCGAAGGAAAACTGGGGCGTGCCCCTGGCCGGCAGTCTCATACCCTGGCTGGACTCCCAGCTGGAAAGTGGCCAGAGCCGTGAGGAATGGAAGGCCGAGGTGGAAACCAACAAGATCCTCGGCCTCTCCGACAGCCCCATTCCCATCGACGGCCTGTGCGTGCGCATCGGTGCCATGCGTTCCCATTCCCAGGCCTTGACCATCAAGCTGAAAAGGGACGTGCCACTGGACGAGATCACCACCATGCTGGCCGAAGCCAATGACTGGGTGAAAGTGGTGCCCAACGAGCGGGAAGTCACCATGCGCGAACTCACCCCGGCGGCCATCAGTGGTACCCTGACCATTCCGGTGGGCCGCCTGCGCAAGCTCACCATGGGCAAGGACTATCTGTCGGCCTTCACCGTGGGTGACCAGCTGCTGTGGGGCGCCGCCGAACCCCTGCGCCGCATGTTGCGCATTTTGCTGGAACAGTAAACCTGCCCTTGCAAAACCGGTCTGGACAGAATGGAGATGTCTCGCCAGGCCGGTTGCTCTCTTGTGCGGGATGAGCGGCATGACCGCCTCTGTTTTTTGCTATGCTTTAACAGGATGTTGAAAAAGCCCCTCCTTGGCCTTTTTCAACCCGGGAACAGCAAGCACAGTTTGCCGTTCCCTCACAGGCTGTCGAATAACGGTGTTTTTCAACAGCCTGTGAACCCAATAGTTGCATGATTTTTGGATGCAGGGGCCTTCAGGACAGTATTTTCAGGGTCCAGCGCAGATTTTTCCAAACATTTTCTGTCACATGACATCATGGAAAATGGCGATACATTCCTGCATTGCTACCAGGGGCCTGAAAAATGATTTTTTCAACAGCCTGTTAATCTGTAACCGACCCTTTGTTCCCGGAGTTTCATGACCAAGAAAATTGACATAGCCGTGATCGGTGTGACCACCATCATCGGCGAGACCCTGATTGAACTGCTCGCTGATCGTGACTTTCCGGTTGGCAAACTGTTTCCGCTTGATGCCGAGAGTGAATGTGGTGGGCGAGTCAACTTCAACACGGAGAACCTGCCGGTCAGGGATTACGCAGGTTTTGATTTCTCTCAGGTCGATCTGGCCTTCGTTTGTCGTGACGGTGTGCCGGATGAGGTGGTGCAAAAAGCCCTGGCGGCAGGTTGCAGCGTCCTGGATGCCTGTGGTCAGTACCGCGATGAATCGGTCTGCCTCATCGTCCCGGAAGTCAACGCCGGGCAGCTCGATGACTGCAAGCTGCCTGCCTTGATCTCCAATCCGGCACCGGTAGCGATTGCCGTATCACTGGCCGTCAAGGCCATCGATGAAAAATTCCCCATCCGGCGCCTGGACGTGACCGGATTCATCTCCGTTTCCCAGTCGGGTCGCGCCGGGGTGGAAGAGCTGGCCACCCAGACCACCCGTCTGCTGAATGTACAACCCATCGAGCCGGATTATTACCGCAGTCAAATTGCCTTTAATGTGCATGGCCAGACGGCCGCTATGGATGAAGATGGCTATACGGTTGCCGAGCGGCAAAACCGGCAGGACATCATTCATCTGCTGGGTGGTGACAGGCTGGTGAGCCTGTCTTTGTTGCGGGTTCCGGTATTTTTTGGGTGTGGTGCACAACTGCTGCTGCGCACGGAGGAAGCGGCCGATATCAGCGAAATCACCACACTGCTGGAGAAATTCAATGGAATCGAACTGGACGCAGCCAGTACCCCGGTTGATATTGCCGGCCAGGATGCCGTGTTTATCGGCCGGATCCGCCCTGTGGCAGGGTTAGGGAATGAATTCCAGATGTGGGTAGCGACAGATAACAGCCGAAAAGGAAGTGCATTAAACAGTATCCAAACGGCGGAAATTTTGGTAAAACACTATTTATAAGCTATAGTTACTGCGTACTTATAAAGATTTTTCAAAGAAAAATGCATAAGTCACTGATTATTATAAATATTTGGGGTGCGACTCTGTCGCGGACACGATCCATCTGGAGTGGAGAAGTAAATTATGATGCGTAAGCTGGTTATTTTCCTGGCTGCCTCGATGCTGATCATTATGCCAATGTCAGCAAACGCATTGGGGTTCGATAACATCAAGTTGCATTCGGCGCTGAACGAGCCACTGGATGCAGACATCAATCTGCTGTCGCCGACAGAGGACGACATCGCCAACATGAAAATACGGCTGGCATCGCCGGAAGCTTTCATGCGAGCGGGCGTCGACCGAAATGCCTTGTTGAACGAACTCAAGTTCGAAGTCAAGCAAAGAGAAAATGGTCAATACTATATCCACGTGACCACACGCATTCCCATCCGTGAACCCTTCATCAATTTCCTGCTGGAAATGGAATGGCAAAATGGCCGCATGATGCGTGAATACACCATGCTGCTGGATCCGCCAGGCCTGATCAAGAAACAGCCCGCCCCCTTGCAGGCACCTGCCACCATCCCGGCGGAAACTGTCAAGGCACTGGAAGCCCAGGAACCGGCCGTGACACCTTTTGTCGAAGCCCCGGCTGCAGAGCCTGTCGCCGAGCCTGAGCCTGTGGTTACGGCCGAAGAAGAAGTTCCCGCCGCCGTTCCCTACCAGGAAGAAGCGGCCCCGGCTGCCGCCGAACCGGCCTTGCCGGAAGCATCCGAGCCGCTACCTGAAGTGGCGCCTGTTGCGGCAGAAATTCCTGAACCTGTTGAAGAAGCGCCTGCACCCACCGTGGCACCTGCAGAAGCCGTCGCCGAAGCACCCGCTGCTACCTTCGATGACGACAGTGAGCTTTTTCCCACCATTCCTTTAACTCCCTATCGTGAAGAAGGCGAGATTCCGGCCGAGGAAATGGCGGCGGCCGAGCCTGCGGCTGTGGAAGAAACGGGGATGGCAGAAGGTGAGCTGGACTACGGCATTGTCAAGAAGGGTGACAATCTCTGGACGATTGCCGAAAAACTGCGTCCCAACGAGTCCATCAGCATCTATCAGGTAATGATGGCTCTGCTGGCCAGCAATCCTGATGCGTTTGTAGAAGGCAATGTCAACCGTCTGAAAGAAGGTCATGTTCTGCGTATCGACGATCCGGACATGCTGACTTCCATCAGCAAGGAAGACGCCATGCGCAACTACCAGGTCCAGACCCAGGCCTGGGAAGAATATCGCCAGTCCATTGCCGCCAGCACGCCTGAGCAGCCTATCGTTGGCAGTGAGTTCGAAGCAGAGGAAGCCGCACCGGTGGAAGCTTCGGGCGAACTGACCCTGGCTTCACCCGACAGTACCGAGCTGACCCAGGGTGTCGGTACCGAGGAAGCCGTCGACAGCGAAATTACCACCTTGCAGGAGGAATTGCGTCAGGTACGTGAAGATGCACAGAAAATGCAGGGTGAAAAAACCGAGCTGAACGAAAAACTCGAAGAGCTGGAAACCGAAGTTACTGAAATGCAGCGTTCCATCTCCGTACAGGATGACGAGCTGGCTGTACTGCAGGAAGAACTGGCCAAACCGGAAGATGCGGCCCCGGCCGAAGAAACTGCCACGGCTGAAATGCCTGAAGAAGCCGCCACCCCTGAAGAAGCTCCGGCCGAACTGGCCAGTGCACAGATGCCGGAAGAGGTTGTTACCGAAGTCGAAGAAACCACCATCGAAACCCCGAGCGGTGAAATAACCGAAGAGCAGGTGGTGACCGAAGAAGTTGCTGCAGAAAAATCTCCGGTCGAACTGGCAGAAGAAATTGCCCGGCGTGAGCAACAGGAAGCGGCGGCTGTTCCGGCAGAAGCGACAGGCGAAGAAAGCGGCAAGGGCCTGATGGATTCCGTCATGGGCGTACTGAGCTCCATCGGTGGCGGTTCACTCCTGCTGTTCATCCTCCTGCCCGTTGTTCTGGTGCTGGTTGTTCTGCTGTTCATCATGCGCAAACGCAACCAGGCGACGGAAGCCTATCAGGAAAGTATTCTCACCGGTGCGGCGACGCCTGAAGAAGGCAAGGACCTGCCTGCCGGCAAGGCCGAGACAGAAGAAGAGTCCTCTTTCCTAAGTGACTTTGCCGTCAGTGGTGCCGGGGCGATTCAGACTGAAGACAGCGAAGTGGATCCCCTTACCGAAGCCGATGTTTTCATGGCCTACGGTCGCTATGAAGCCGCTGAAGAACGCCTCAAGGAAGCCATCGACAATGATCCTTCCCGTGCCGAGCTGAAGATGAAACTGCTCGAGTTGTACCATGTGACCAAGAACAAGCCAGCTTTCGAAAACACGGCCGAAGAGTTCTATGCCAGCCTGGGTGATGAAGCCACGGAGAATCCTGACTGGCAGAAGGTGGCTGGAATGGGTGCCGATCTGCTACCGGGCAATCCTTTGTTTGCAGGGACACCAGCGGAGGCTGCACCGGAACCTGTTGAAGATCTCAATGATGAGTCCAGCCCCAGTCTGACCGAGAGTCAGGTCATGGACATTGGCCTGGATACGGGGGTTTTCGATGCCATTGATCTGGGTACCGAAAAATCCGCCGAAGCCGAAGCCGAACAACCGTCCAGTGATTCCACACCGCTTGATATTGACAGTGGTGTGATGGAATTCAATCTCGATGACAAACAGTCGACTGAAACTACGGCAGAGAAGGACGAAGGTGAGAGTGGACTGGACTTCAACCTCGACATGGGCACGGAATCCACCGAGCAGGACGTTGAGGCGAAAGCTGAATCCGGCGATGAAAGCAGTCTGGACTTCAACCTCGACATGGGCACGGAATCCACCGGGCAGGGCGTTGAGGCGAAAGCTGATTCCAGCGATGAAAGCAGTCTGGACTTCAATCTCGATATGGAAATGCCGACCGAGCAGGCCGGTGAAGAGGAAAGTGGTCTGGACTTCAATCTTGAATCTGCCGTCGACCTGTCCCAGGAAGACACTTCGCAGGACATCGAAGCGGAGACAGTCGGTGAAGACAGCAAGACCCTCGACTTTGGCCTGGAACTGGATACCTCCAGTGATTTGTCTGCCGAAATGACCCTCGATGATGTTGAAATGCGGGAAGTTTCAGAGGAAACCCCGGCGCCGGCCGTGAATAAGTCCGATGAGTCATCCATGATCGATCTGGGGGGGGATGTTGATTTTGATGCCGTTACCGAGGCAAACAAGGATGCCCCGGCCATCGATCCGGCTTCCCTGACGCTGGATATCGGCAGTGAACTGGATCTGAGCTCGGCCAACACGCCGGAGCCGCAGGTCGATTTCGATGTGGACGCCACCGATGCTGGCGACCTGGATATCGGCGGTGGTGACGAGGTGGGGACCAAGCTGGATCTGGCCAAGGCCTATATCGACATGGGTGACCCGGAAGGGGCACGCAGCATTCTCGATGAAGTGCTCGATGAAGGCAACGAAGAGCAGAAATCGGAAGCCCAGCAACTGATACAGCAAATCGCTTAATCATTCTTGCTGTTGGCAAGCAGAGGCCCTGACAGCGACCGACTGTCAGGGCCTTTTTCTCTTTCACGTGCAGGAATGTCACGCCCAGGGTAAACAAACTTTCTCAGGTTGTTGAATACGTGCGAATCGCGTTGGGAATAGAATACGATGGCCAGCCTTATTGTGGCTGGCAATATCAGGATCACAGTCCGTCGGTGCAGGCCGTAGTGGAAAAGGCCCTGTCAGTGGTGGCCGATGAGCCGGTACGGGTCGTCTGTGCAGGACGTACCGACACCGGTGTACATGCCGCCGAGCAGGTCGTGCATTTCGATACCCGGGTCGAACGGTCAGAAAAAGCCTGGGTGCTGGGCAGCAACACCAATCTGCCTGCCTCGGTGCGGGTGTTGTGGGCGCAGCCGGTCAGCGAGGAATTCCATGCCCGTTTTTCGGCACGCCGGCGCAGTTACCGTTACGTCATTTTCAACCGCCACATCAAATCGGCCCTGCTGGCCGGCAGGACGACATTCGAGTACCGGCCCCTTGATATCGCACGCATGCAGTGTGCCGCCAATCTGTTGCTGGGGGAACATGATTTCAGCTCGTACCGGGCCGTGGCCTGCCAGGCTAAAAGCCCGATTCGTACCCTCTATCGGCTGGACGTGACACGCAACAAGGATCTTGTCCTGCTGGATGTGGAAGCCAATGCCTTCTTGCATCACATGGTACGCAATCTGGCCGGTGTGCTGATGAATATCGGCGCGGGTGAAGCGGCGCCCCAATGGGCGGCAGAAATCCTCGAAAAACGCGACCGACGGCTCGGCGGCGTCACCGCACCAGCGGCCGGGCTTTACCTGATGCAGATCGACTATCCGGCGCAATTTGAATTGCCGCAGCTTCCCCCGTCCTTTGCGGTCTGGTAACCTGCGCCCTTTTACTGAATTCAGGATCCGGGATGCGAACACGGATAAAAATATGTGGCATTACCCGGCTCGAAGATGCGCTGCAGGCGGCCCGACTGGGTGCCGATGCCATTGGCCTGGTTTTCTATCCGCCGAGTCCGCGTCATGTGGCCATCGAGCAGGCCGCACAGATTACCGCAGCCCTGCCGGCATTCGTCACCACGGTGGGGCTGTTCGTCGATGCCGAAGCGGCCCATATCGATGCCGTTCTGTCCGCCGTGCCGCTGGATCTGTTGCAGTTTCACGGTGAGGAGAGCGTCGAGGCCTGTGAGTGCCATGGCCATGCCTATATCAAGGCCCTGCGCATGGCGCCGGGGGTGGATGTGCTCAGCCTGGCCGGCCGCTATACGCAGGCGAAGGGGATCCTGCTGGACAGTTACCAGCCTGGGATACCCGGTGGCACCGGACAACGTTTCGACTGGACACGCATTCCGTCCGGACTGGACAAGCCCCTGATCCTCGCCGGTGGCCTGGACGCCACGAATGTGGCCGAGGCGGTACAACAGGTCGAACCCTATGCCGTGGATGTCAGTGGCGGCGTCGAAGTCGAAAAAGGCATCAAGGATGCCGGCAGGATGGCGGCCTTTATTAACGAGGTAAACCGAGTTGGAAAAGTATCATGACTGAACCCTACCAGATGCCCGATGATCGCGGTCATTTCGGTCCTTACGGTGGACTGTTCGTCGCAGAAACCCTCATGGGACCCCTCCGGGAGCTGCGCGAGGCCTACGAGCATTATTTTTCGGATGAGGCCTTTCTCGCCGAGCTGGATGCAGAATTGCAACATTATGTGGGACGCCCCAGCCCCCTGTATCATGCCCGGCGCTGGAGCGAGACCCTGGGTGGGGCAAAAATCTATCTCAAGCGGGAGGATCTGAATCATACCGGTGCCCACAAGGTCAACAATACCGTGGGCCAGGCCCTGCTGGCCAAACGCATGGGCAAGACCCGCATCATTGCCGAGACCGGCGCCGGTCAGCATGGAGTGGCCAGTGCCACTGTTGCCGCCCGGCTGGGCATGGATTGTGTGGTTTACATGGGCGCCGAAGACATCCAGCGCCAGGCCATGAACGTGTTTCGCATGAAACTGCTGGGCGCCACCGTGGTGCCGGTCACCTCCGGCTCGCGCACCCTCAAGGATGCCCTCAACGAAGCGATGCGGGACTGGGTCACCAACATCGATAATACCTTCTATATCATCGGAACCGTTGCCGGTCCCCATCCCTATCCGGCCATGGTGCGGGACTTCCAGGCGATTATCGGCCGCGAAGCCCGTGAACAGATTCTGCTGCATGAAGGACGTCTGCCCGATGCCCTGATCGCGTGTGTCGGCGGGGGCTCCAATGCCATTGGCCTGTTCCATCCCTTCATCGATGATGCGGGGGTGAAAATCTACGGTGTCGAGGCCGCCGGCTACGGCCTCGACACGGGCAAGCATGCCGCTCCCCTGTGTGCCGGCAAGCCCGGCGTGTTGCATGGCAACCGGACCTACCTGATGGAAGATGCCCATGGTCAGATCATCCATACCCATTCCATTTCCGCCGGGCTGGATTACCCCGGTGTCGGGCCGGAACATGCCTGGCTCAAGGACATCGGCCGCGCCGAATATGTGGCGATCAACGACGACGAGGCCCTGCAAGGCTTCCATGACCTGACCCGTATCGAAGGCATTCTGCCGGCACTGGAATCCAGTCACGCCATTGCCTGGGCGACCAAGCTGGCACCCGGCATGGACAAGGATCAAATCATCATCGTCAATCTTTCCGGCCGCGGCGACAAGGACATCCACACCGTGGCCGAACACGAGGGGATCGTCCTATGAGCCGTATTGCCGCCTGTTTCGAAGCCGGTCGCAGTCAGGGACGCAAGCTCCTGATACCCTATGTGACCGCGGGGGATCCCCAGCCGGATGTTACCGTTTCACTGATGCATGCCATGGTCATGGCGGGTGCCGATATCATCGAGCTGGGAGTACCCTTCTCCGATCCCATGGCCGAAGGCCCCGTGATCCAAAAAGCGATGGAACGGGCCCTGGTGCACCAGGTGACCCTGGATGATGTATTCAACATGGTGAAAACCTTTCGCCAGACCGATAGCGAGACCCCGGTGGTGCTGATGGGCTATCTCAACCCCATCGAGGTCAAGGGCTACAGTGAATTTGCCAGTCAGGCTGCCGAGGCGGGGGTCGACGGGGTGCTGATCGTCGACATGCCGCCGGAAGAAGCCGAGCCGCTGGTGGTCGCGCTGGAGCAAAAGTCACTGGACATGATTTTTCTCGTCGCACCGACCACCGACGAAGCCCGCATCCGGCTTATTTCCACCTCGGGCAGTGGATTCATCTATTATGTCTCCCTTAAGGGGGTCACCGGTGCCGGCCATCTGGATACCGACGGGGTGAAACAGCACGTCGAAGCCATAAACGAGTTGACACCGTTACCCGTCGGCGTAGGCTTTGGTATCAAGGACGCCGCTACGGCCGCCCGGGTCGCCCATGTGGCTGATGCCGTGGTGGTGGGCAGTGCACTGGTCAGGCTGGTGGAAGCCAATGCCGGTTCTTCCGAGGCCATCAACCAGGCCGTGGCCGGCTTGCTGGCCGACATGCGTCAGGCCATCGATGCACTCTGAAGGACCCCGCAAACAGGCAGGAAAATACATTGATTCATGCTGTTTCCCTCTGGCGGAGACGGCAAAAAAGTACAGACAGGACTTAACATGAACTGGTTCACCAAATTATTGCCATCCCGGATCCGCATCGAAGCCGGTGACAAGAAAAGCATCCCCGAGGGGATCTGGGTCAAGTGCCCCTCCTGTAGCGCCGTGCTGTACCGGGCTGAAATCGACCGTAACCTGCACGTCTGCCCCAAGTGTGACTACCACATGCGGGTCGGCGCCCGCTGGCGTCTGGAGCATTTTCTCGATGCCGAAGGCAAGACCGAGCTGGGGGCCAACCTCAAGCCGGTGGATTTGCTCAAGTTCAAGGACCTGAAAAAATACAAGGACCGCCTGGTCCAGGCACAGAAGAACACCGACGAAAGCGATGCCCTGGTGGTCATGCAGGGTCGCCTCAAGGACATGCCGGTGGTGGTGGCGGCCTTCGAATTCAAGTTCATGGGCGGTTCCATGGGCTCGGTGGTGGGAGAGCGCTTCGTGCAGGGAGTCAACCGCGCCATCGAACAGCAGATCCCCTTCATCTGTTTTTCCGCCAGTGGCGGCGCCCGCATGCAGGAAGCCCTGTTCTCCCTCATGCAGATGGCCAAGACCTCGGCGGTGCTCTCGCGTCTGTCGAAGCAGGGCATACCCTATATTTCCGTCATGACCGATCCCACCATGGGCGGGGTGTCTGCCAGTTTTGCCATGCTGGGTGACGTCAACGTGGCCGAGCCCAATGCCCTCATCGGTTTTGCCGGTACCAGGGTCATCGAGCAGACCGTGCGCGAAACCCTGCCGGAAGGCTTCCAGCGCAGCGAATTCCTGCTCGAACATGGTGCCATCGACATGATCGTCGATCGCCGCGACATGCGTGACCGCCTGGCCAACCTGCTGTCCATCTTTACCCACAAGGCGACCCCCTGAGATAAAGGGGCAAGGGGCGAGTGACGAAGGACCAGGGCGTGATGGACAAGCTGCGGCTGTTCCTCCCGGACTTTCATGCAGTTTGAAACACTCGAACAATGGCTGAGCTGGCAGGAATCCCTGCACCCCAGCGAGATCGAGCTGGGGCTGGAGCGGGTCTCGACGGTCTTTGCGCGCCTGCAGGCCGGGCCGCCACCGTTCACGGTCATCACCGTGGCGGGTACCAACGGCAAGGGCTCCAGCGTGGCCATGCTCGAGTCCATCCTCGTCACGGCCGGTTACCGGGTCGGCACCTATACCTCTCCCCATCTGCTTCGCTACAACGAACGGGTTCGTCTTTCGGGCCAGCCGGTGGCCGATGGTTTGCTCGTCGAGGCCTTTGCTCGCATCGACGTGGCCCGCGCCGACACCTCCCTGACCTATTTCGAATTCGGTACCTTGGCAGCACTGGATATCTTCTTTCGCCAGCCGCTGGATGTGGTGATCCTCGAGGTGGGACTGGGCGGGCGGCTCGATGCGGTGAACATCGTCGATGCGGACGTGGCCCTGATCACCAGCATTAGCCTGGATCACACCGACTGGCTGGGTGAGGACATCGAAGCCATTGCGGCCGAAAAAGCCGGCATCATGCGGGCCGGCAAGGCCGCGGTATTCAGTGGGACGGACATCCCGCAGGCCATTCTCCAGCACGCAGAAGCCGTCCAGGCACCGCTTTTCGTTGCCGGCAGGGACTACCAGTTCCATGTCTGGGACGGGCAGGGTGGCTGGCAGTGGCACAGGAAGGGCAAACCGGCGGTGGATCTGCCCCTGCCCGGGTTGCCGGGTGCCCATCAGCTGCAAAATGCCGCCGGGGTGATGGTGGTCCTGCAACAGCTTGCCGAAATCCTGCCGGTGAGTAGCCCGGCCCTGCACCGGGGACTGCGCGACGTGGTGCTGCCAGGGCGGTTTCAACGGCTCCCGGGCGAACCGGCCGTGATCCTGGACGTGGCCCACAACCCGGATGCGACGGCGCGGCTGGCCGAGCAGCTGGCACAACAGCCCGCAGGGGGCCGTACCCTGGCCGTGGTGGGCATGCTGCATGACAAGGATGCCCGTGCCTCGCTGGCCAGTCTGCAGGCAGTGGTGGACCTCTGGTTTACCGCCAGTCTGCCGACACTGCGCAGCCAGTCGGGTGATGAACTGAGACAGGTGATCGAGACCCTGGACGCAACAAATGCGGTCAGTGTTTGTGAAAATGTGGCTCAGGCTCTGGCCTCGGCACGCCAGGCAGCCGAACCTGGCGATAGAATTGTGCTGTTCGGCTCGTTTTACACGGTGGCGCAAGGCCTCGCCGACACCGTATAATAGCCGATTGATTTACTGATAAATTCTGGATTCCGGGTGGACGAACACAAGTTCAAACAGCGCATTGTCGGCGCCATCGTACTGGTCGCCCTGGCGGTGATTTTCATTCCCATGTTGCTGTCGGGCAAGCGCGACGACGTGTTTCGAGACTTCGACGAAGTGATTCCCGCCAAGCCCGATGCACTGAAAGACATCAAGGTGCTGGAACTGGAAAACCCCATCCCGCCACCGGTGCCCCACAACGAGGTGGTCACCCCCGTCGACGAAACCACAGCCAAAGCTCCGCCAGCCACCAGAAAACTGGCCAAACCGGCCAAACCGGCCAAAGCCGAGGTCAAGGCTCCGGCCCAGACCCACTCGGCCACAGCGGCGCCTGTGGCCGGAAAACCGGCAAAAAAACCCACCGCCCGGGCCTGGGCCGTGCAGGTGGGCAGTTTCTCCAAACGCAACAATGCCATGCGCCTGCGCGACAAGTTGCGCAAGGCCGGTTACCGCGCCTATGTGGAGAAGGTCAGCACTGCCAAGGGGGTGGTCTACCGGGTCCGGGTCGGTCCGGAAATCAAGCGCAGCCGGGCCGAGTCCCGGCGCAAGGCCATTGACGAGAAATTCAACCTGAAGGGTATTGTCGTCAGCCATCCCTGAGGCTGTCAGTCAGATTATGATCGGTGTCGACTATGCCATTATCGGGATAATTTTAATCTCGACGTTTATCAGTCTGGTACGGGGCTTCGTCAAGGAAGCCCTGTCACTGGGTGGCTGGATCCTGGCGTTCTGGGTGTCCATGTCCTTTTCCGCGCCCCTGTCGCGTCTGCTACGCTCGGGTATTGATGATCCATCCCTGCGCCTGATTGTGGCCTTTATCATCCTGTTCGTGCTGAGTCTGATTGCCACCTCGGTGATCAACTTTTTCATTTCCAAGCTGGTGCAACGCACTGGCCTGACCGGTACCGACCGCTTTTTGGGCATGATCTTCGGCTTTCTGCGCGGTGCTCTGGTGGTATCCATCCTCGTGCTGTTTGCCGGCATGAGCGACTGGCCCAAAGAACCGTGGTGGAACGAATCCCTGCTGCTGTTCCGTTTTCAGGCCATCGCCGTCTGGCTCAGCAGTTTTCTGCCGGCCAGTGTCGCCCCCAGTATTCACTTTGAGCGCCGGCCTGCTCCAGGTTGGTTATAATGTATAGATTGAACAGACTGCGTTTGAGGTAATAAAACATGTGTGGGATTGTTGGGATTTTTGCCTATCGTCCGGTCAACCAGGCCCTCTATGACGGTCTGACCGTCTTGCAGCACCGCGGGCAGGATGCCGCCGGCATCGTGACCTGTGAAGACGATCGCCTGTTCATGCGCAAGGACAACGGTCTGGTACGCGATGTCTTTCATACCCGACACATGCTGCGCCTGCACGGCAACATGGGCATCGGCCATGTGCGCTACCCCACCGCCGGTTGCTTTACCTCGGCCGAGGCCCAGCCTTTCTATGTCAATTCGCCATATGGCATTACCCTGGCCCACAATGGCAACCTGACCAATGCCACCGAACTCAAGCGTGATCTGTTTCTGGAAGACCGGCGCCACATCAATACCGATTCCGACTCGGAAATCCTTCTCAATGTGTTTGCCCACGAGCTGCAGGATACCGGCAAGCTGAAAATCGTTCCCGAAGACATCTTCAGGGCCATCGCCGGTGTGCATCGGCGTTGCCAGGGCGCCTATGCCGTGGTGGCCATGATCACCGGCTACGGCATCGTCGCCTTCCGTGACCCTCACGGCATACGCCCGCTGGCCATCGGCAAGCGCAACACCAAGAAAGGCACCGAATACGTGATCGCCTCGGAAAGCGTGGCCTTCGATGCCTTGGACTACAAGATGATGCGCGACGTCGAGCCTGGCGAGGCCATCTATATCGACATGCACGGTGTCATGCATGCCAGGCCGTGTGCCGAAGCGCCCGAGCTGACCCCCTGCATTTTCGAGCATGTCTACTTCGCCCGGCCCGATTCCATCATCGACGGCATTTCGGTCTACAAGGCCCGTCTGCGCATGGGGGACTACCTGGCGAAGAAGATCCGGCGCGAGTTTCCAGATCACGACATCGACGTGGTACTGCCCATCCCCGACACCAGCCGTACCTCGGCCCTGCAACTGTCCTACAGCCTGGGGGTCAAGTACAGCGAAGGCTTCATCAAGAACCGCTATATCGGCCGCACCTTCATCATGCCCGGACAGAAGCAGCGCAAGAAGTCGGTGCGCCAGAAGCTCAATCCCATCGAGCTGGAGTTCCGTGGCAAGAACGTGCTGCTGGTGGACGACTCCATCGTCCGCGGCACCACCTCCAAGCAGATCATCCAGATGGCCCGCGATGCCGGCGCCAGCAAGGTGTACTTTGCCTCCGCCGCGCCACCGGTACGCTATCCCAATGTCTACGGCATCGACATGCCCTCGGCCGACGAGTTGATTGGAGCAGGCCGCGACGACAGGCAGATCGCCGAAGCCATCGGTGCCGACCGGTTGTTCTATCAGGATCTCGATGATCTGGTCGCCGCCGTGAAGAAAAAGGCCAAGGGCATCAAGCGCTTCGATACCTCGGTATTCAACGGTGAATACGTGACCGGTGATGTCAGTGAAGAATACCTCAAGTCAATCGATGCCAAGCGCAACGACAAGGCCCGCGAGGATGAGGCGAAGAAGGACAACGAAGTGCTGGAAATCTACAACACAGCTTGATTGTTCAGGGACGAGTTTCGAGTGGCGAGTGGCGAGGAAAATCGTCATCACTCACCCGCACCGGCAGCAAGGTGAGTATGCGTTTACCCTGTCACCTTGACCCTGTTTCGTGGAATTTTTCTGCTGCGTGGCTTTACAAGGCATCCATGATCGACTAACGTATACCCAGCGCCGATTTGAGATCAGCTTGCGGGCGCTTAAAAATACAGCTAAAGCGAAGCGAACCTGCTTTTGTTTTAGTTGAAGTGGGTTTTTTTGTGCCCGCAGATTCTGTTAACCGATATATCTGGAGGCACCGATGGCCGATCAAGACGACTGGGCACTGGAAACACTGGCGATTCGCGCCGGGCAGGTTCGCACTGCCGAGATGGAACATTCCGAGCCCATCTTTCCCACCTCGAGCTATGTGTTCGAAACCGCAGCCCAGGCGGCCGCGCGGTTCCGTGGCGACGAGCCGGGCAACATCTATTCCCGTTTCACCAACCCCACCACGCGCACCTTCGAACAGCGCTTGGCGGCGCTGGAAGGCGGCGAATGCTGCGTGGCCACGTCCTCGGGGATGTCGGCGATTCTCAGCACCTGCATGGGCCTGCTGAAAAGCGGCGATCACATCGTTTCCTCGCGGGCCATATTTGGCAGCACGGTGATCCTGTTCAACAAGTACCTCAAGCCCTTCGACGTGGAGGTGACCTATGTGCCACTGACGGATCTGGCGGCCTGGGAACAGGCCATCCGGCCGGAAACGCGCATGCTGTTTCTGGAGACGCCATCCAACCCGCTGACCGAGATCGCCGACATCCCGGCGCTGGCAAGGCTGGCCAAAGACAGGGGCTGCCTGCTGGTGGTGGACAACGCCTTTTGCACCCCGGCCCTGCAGTTGCCCCTGAAACTGGGTGCCGACATTGTCATTCATTCGGCGACCAAGTATATCGACGGTCAGGGCCGTTGTGTGGGCGGGGCCGTCGTGGGCAACCGGGAACTGGTGGGCGAGGGTGTCTATGGCTTCCTGCGCACTGCGGGTCCCACACTCAGCCCGTTCAATGCCTGGGTGTTCCTCAAGGGGTTGGAAACCCTGAGCCTGCGCATGAAGGCCCATTGTGATAATGCCCTGCGCCTGGCCCAATGGCTGGAGTCCCATCCCAACATCGAACGGGTCCATTATCCCGGGCTGGAATCCCACCGGCAGCACGCGCTGGCCCGTGCCCAGCAGTCAGGCTACGGGGGCATCGTCGCCTTCGAGGTCAGGGGTGGGCAGGAGGCGGCCTGGAAGGTGGTCGACAGCACCCGTCTGCTGTCCATTACCGCCAACCTGGGCGACACCAAGAGCACCATCACCCATCCGGCCACCACCACGCACGGGCGGCTGAGTGATGAGGAAAAGGCCGAGGCAGGTATTGCCCCCGGCCTGTTGCGGGTCTCGGTGGGACTGGAAAATATCGACGACCTCATCGCCGATCTGCAACGGGGGCTGGACTGAACAGGCTGGGCTCAGGCGAAGCCCAGGACTTCCTCGAGCAAAAACCGGCTGGCTTGGTTGAGATCGATATCGGGCAGCTCATCGGTCGTGACCCAGCGGGCTTCCGAGGCGTCGCTGGCGGCCTTGATGTCGCCACCGAGATCATCGGCAATCAGATCGACGATGACATAATGCCATTTGATCTTGCCGACCTCGTCGCGTTCGATGAGATCGAAGGCATAGACCGGATCCAGGGCACGGATGTGGATCCCGGTTTCCTCCCGTATCTCCCTTTCCGCTGCCTGCTGCAGGCTTTCTCCCAGTTCCACCTTGCCGCCGGGAATGGCCCACTCACCGGCCGAGGGGGGCTGCTTGCGCCGTACCAGTAACACGGCATCATCCCGGAATACCACCGCCCCCACACCCACGCGGGCGTTTGCCGGATATTCTGCTGACGACATCAAGCGATTCCCCATGAAAGAAGACAGGCTTCAAGGGGAACACGAAATAGCGGTTTTGTAAATGGATTGATTGCGCTGGTGTGCAAGCCAAATGGATGTCCAGCATAGCAACCACACCTTGGCAGGCTGTTGATTGATAAAGACGGTGTTTTTCGACAGCCTGTGTGCGATGCTGGGAGGCACCCCATTTTAAATGACTGCAAGTCATTGAAAATGCGAGGGAACGGGAAACCGTGTTTTCCGTTCCCGGGTAGAAAAAGCCCAGGGAAGGGCTTTTTCTACATTCTGATCAAAACAAAACGGTTGAGAACGCGCCGTCTTCCTGCTGGTAGGCTTTTTGTGCGGC
>JAJRYG010000084.1 GCA_024275915.1 Gammaproteobacteria bacterium | reverse complement strand
TCATGGACGGCAAGACCGTGCTGCTCATGCATTGCGAGGATCATTCCCCGGATTACTGGCGCCAGAAGCTGGCCTGGGAAGGGGCTGATCCGGTACTTGCCATACCCTGGGCATGGGCATGTTGCCTGAATCAAAGACATCCTCAATACTTTAGAAAAAACAGGAAAAAACTGTTGTGAGTAAAACAGCCCCACCCGAGATCCCTTCGCCACCGCACCCCCTGCAGCGGCAGAAAAAGCTGCCCTGGCAGACCCCCAAGCCGCCCGAGGAAGATGAAGCGGCACCGGCCAGGCTCGAAGCCCTGCTGCAAAGCGAGAGCTACCGGCAGGCCGACGAGGATATGGATTTTCTTCGCCGTGACGAAAGCCGCGGCCTGCGCCTGCAACTGGACTACAGCAAGCCCGAATGGCTACTCCAGCAGCATGGCATCCACCATACCATCGTCGTTTTTGGTGGTACCCGGGTGGTCGAACCGGCCGCCGCCCGACGTCAGGTGGAGGCCCTGCACAAGGCTACGCTCGCCAGTCCCGATGATCACCAACTCAAACAGCAACTGAAAGTGGCCCGGCGCGTGCAGGCCAAGAGCCATTATTATGAAATTGCACGTGACTTCGGCCGCCTGGTTGGTGATTCGGGCAGTGGCCCCCAAGATTGCCGGCTGGTGGTGATGACCGGTGGTGGGCCCGGGATCATGGAGGCCGCCAACCGTGGTGCCAGTGATATCGGAGCCAAGACCATTGCTCTCAACATCACCCTGCCCCACGAACAGTACCCCAATCCCTATATCACCCCGGAGTTGTGTCTGCGCTTTCATTATTTTGCTCTGCGCAAGATGCATTTTTTAATGCGTGCCCGGGCACTGGTGGCCTTTCCCGGCGGGCTGGGTACCCTGGACGAACTGTTCGAAACCCTGACGCTCATCCAGACTCGCAAGATCGCACCACTGCCGGTGATTCTGGTAGGCACTGAATACTGGCAAAAAGCCTTCAACTTCGACTTTCTGATCGCCGAAGGTGTGGTCGATGCCGAAGACCGCGAACTGTTCTGGTTTGCCGAAACCGCCCAGAAGATCTGGGAAGGGGTCCTGTGCTGGCATGAAAACAACGGCACCCCCCTGTTTGGCTGAACCTGAACAGATGTTGAAAAAGGCCCGGTAAGGGCTTTTTCAACATCCTGTTAATTGATAAACCACAGGAGTAATTACCATGAAAATTTCCTTTCACGGCGCGGATCAGGAAGTCACCGGCTCCTGTCACCTTGTCGAGTGTGCTGGCAAACGTATCCTCATAGATTGCGGTCTCTATCAGGGCGGCCACGAACTAGTCGAGGAAAACGCCCGGCCTTTTGGCTTCGAACCGGCCGATATCGATATCCTGCTGCTGACCCATGCCCATCTGGATCACTGCGGCCGCATTCCCCTGCTAAGCAAGCGAGGGTTTACCGGCGAAATCATCACCACGGCCGCTTCCCGGGAACTGGCGCGGCTGGTGATGCTGGATTCGGCCAACCTGCAGGAAGAAGAAGCCGCCTACCAGAGCCGCAAGCAGGCACGCCACAAGGGCAAACACAAAAAAGATGTCGAGCCACTCTACACGGTGCTCGATACCCTCAACAGTCTGGACAACTTCGGTCGGATGGCAAATTACCAGCAGCGCATGGAAATCTGTCCCGGCATTCATGCCACCTTCATCGATGCCGGTCATATTCTCGGCTCGGCCAGTATCCACCTGGAACTCGAAGAAGACGGCCACAAACGTTCCGTGCTGTTCTCCGGCGACCTAGGTTACAGTGGCCGGGTGATCCTGCGAGATCCCGACACCCCACCGGCAGCCGATGTGGTGATCATGGAAACCACCTACGGGGATCGGTTGCACAAGCAGTTGCAACCGTCCATCGAGGAACTGTACACCGCCATCGACGATACCTTTCGCCGCGGCGGTAACGTGGTCATCCCCACCTTTGCCCTGGAACGTGCCCAGGAAATTCTTTACTTCCTCCATGAAGGGGTCAATAGCGGCCGCCTGCCAGGCAGCACCCAGGTATTCCTGGATTCCCCCATGGCCATTTCTGCCACCGAGATCTTTCGCCGCCATCCCGAATGTTACGATACCGAAGCCGCGGCCCTGTTCAACAAGCATCAGGATCCCTTTTCCCTGCCCGGCCTGCACTTTACCCGTGAGACCGCCGAGTCCATGGCGCTGAACAATGTGCGCGGCGGTGCCGTGATCATGGCCGGTTCGGGCATGTGTACCGGCGGCCGGGTGCGCCACCACCTCAAGCACAACCTGTGGCGCAATGATTCCAGTGTCATCTTTGTCGGCTATGCCGCCCAGGGTACCCTGGCCCGGCGTATTGTCGATGGTGCCAGTTCGGTGCGCATCTTTCGGGAAGAGATCCAGGTACGGGCAAAAATCTATACCATCGGCGGATTTTCCGCCCATGCCGATCAGGCCGAGCTGTTGGCTTGGCACAGGAAAATCGATAACCCGCAACAGACCTTTTTGGTGCATGGTGAAAAGGAAACCATGGAAACGTTTGCCGGCCTGCTCGACAACACCGAGGTCAAAATGCCGGCCATCGGTGAAAGCTTTGAGCTATGACACAAAGCAAAACCCAATGACTCGTCACAGGCGTTCTCCATCACGGACTTCACTGACCCTGCTGGCCGGTTTTTTTACCGGCTTTGGTGGCGGCCTGGCCAGTCTCGGTGGCGGCACCCTGCTGATCCCCATGCTCACCGGCTGGCTCGGCCTGACTCAGCACGAGGCAAGGGGCACGGCGATGGTGGTCGCCGGTTTCACCGCCATCAGTGGTGCACTGAGTTATGGCCTGCATGGGACGGTGCAGTGGAATACCCTGTTGTGGACAGGGATACCCGCCCTGATCTGTGCCCCTGTAGCCGCACGCCTGTCCCTCGACTGGCCGGAGCAAGCCCTGCGACGCCTGTTTGCCCTGGTATTGCTGCTCGGTGCCGTGGCATTGATCCTGCGCGGCAGTGAAGCGGGTGGCGGCTTTGCCAGCGGCTGGCCCGATCTCTGGCTGCTGCTGGTGGGGGTGATCGCCGGTGTGGTGGCTGGGGTGGTGGGAGTGAGTGGCGGGCCGGTGCTTGCCCCCCTGCTTGTGCTGGGTCTGGGCATGCCCCAGCAACTGGCACAGGGTTCCTCACTGACATCCCGCCTGCCGGCCATTGCCAGCAGTGTCTGGGAAAACCAGCGAGAAGGCCTGATCCGCTGGCCCAGCATCCCCCTGCTGGGACTGGGTGACGTGGCCGGTACCATACTGGGTTCCCATCTAGCCCTGTGGCTGCCTGAACATCTGCTGCGTTACGGCTTTGCCCTGTTACTGGTCCTGCTGGCACTTCACGAACTGGCCGGCCGACCAGCTCAGCGTCATGTCCATCACCGTCCCCACGGCAGCTATCCATGAACAGGTCTCAGTCCGCCATCCTGGTCATCAATGCCGGCTCCTCCAGCCTCAAGTTTGCCGTTTATGCCCTCGACCGGCGGCCCAATGGCCTGAGTCGCCTCTACCATGGGGCCATCGAGGCCATGGACAGTACCCCTCGATTCCGTGTGTATGCCAATAATGAACAAGCGCTTGTGGACAATCCCCTCACGGCCACCGATCACCGGCAGGCCATGGTCGAATTGCTCGACTGGCTGAAAGCACGGACGCAAGTGCCTGAAATCGTCGCCGCCGGACACCGTCTGGTTCACGGTGGTGAACGCTTCAGCCAGTCCCTGTGCCTGACCGAGCAGGACCTGGCGCAGCTGCGAGAGATGATCCCCCTGGCGCCCCTGCACATGCCCCACAATCTTGCCGCCATCGAGGCCCTGTGGCAGCAACGTCCGAACCTGCTGCAGGTAGCCTGTTTCGACACGGCTTTTCATCACCACATGCCGCAACTGGAGCAGATGTTCGCCCTGCCCCGACAATACCGCGAACAGGGCATTCGCCGTTATGGTTTTCATGGCCTGTCCTACGAATACATCGCCAGCGTGCTGCCCGAGCACCTCGACAAGACCGCCGAAGGCCGGGTCATCGTTGCCCATCTGGGGCACGGGGCCAGCCTCTGCGCCCTGCTGCAACGCAAAAGCATGGCCACCACCATGAGCTTTACACCGCTGGATGGCATCCCCATGGCCACCCGACCCGGGGCCCTCGATCCGGGCGTGCTGCTGTATCTGCTACGGGAAAAAGGCCTCTCGGTAACTGCGCTGGACGAGTTGCTGAATCAGAAGTCGGGCTTGCTGGGGCTGTCAGAAAGCAGCGGCGACATGCGCCAGTTGCTGGCCGACCCCCGGCCACATGCAAAACTGGCCATCGACTATTTCGTTCACCATACCCGCCGGGCCATCGGATCACTGACCGCCGTACTGGGCGGACTCGATGCCCTGGTGTTTACTGCCGGCATCGGTGAGCACGTACCGCGGATCCGCGCTGAGATTTGTGAATCTCTCGACTGGCTGGGTATCGAACTGGATGGCGCGGCAAATACCTCCCGTGCCACCCGGATCAGTACCACGAACAGCCGCGTAGCCGTCTGTGTCATCCCTACCAACGAGGAAAAGATCATCGCCCGGCACACGGCACTATTGTTTGCGGAGCAAAGTGAATGATCACGGAACTGGAAAAGCAGGCCCTCGAGTTACTCGCCTACCTTGAAGAATACTGGCGGATGCATTATCCCGAACTGAAACTTCATGAGCATCTCACCGACATGCTGCACGCTGCCAGGCAAGCCCTGGCCCAGGACAGTGACGATGCCAGACTGATCATCGCCTACAGCCGCTCGTTGAAGCATGAGATAAAACCCGCTGAACTGAAAAAGGCAAATACTGCGGTAAAAAGGCTGCTAAAAAGCCTTGGTCTCATGACCGTGAGCCTGATGCCGCTGTCTTTTATCACCCTGCCCGGGCTGTTTGCTCTGGCCCATTATTTCAATATCAATCTATTGCCAGAAAACCCCGGTCAAGAAACCGGACGTCACAAAAAATCGTCCCCTTCGACCCATGGCAGCTAGTCTGTATCCTCTACGGGTGCCGCAATGTCGTCTCCGGAAGGTTCCAGTAACCAAAGACCGATCTGATCCTCATGCACATACACCACATAGCCCCTGAGAAAACAGGTATTGAACAGGGTCTGCCGGCTTTGTGGCAGCACCATGTCCAGCAATGCCCCCTGGGGAAAGGGAGAATCATCCAGACGCAGGGCCATGCCTTCGGGGCTGATATTCTCTACCCGGGCGGTGGCCGTTCCGTAACGGGGGTTACTCAGGGTAACCTCGAAGTGATCAGGCTGGCGGTGGGCATAGCGGTGCTCCACACTCACTCTTCCCCGGATTCGAGCAGTCGATCCACCAGCACCTCCGCCTGCAACCAGTCATCGAGGGGCGCACCGGCAACAAAACCTCGCTGCTCGGCAATGAAATAGGCCGTCTCCGCGATCATGCGGCGGCGATGCTCGGGATCGATTTTCTTCAGAGCAGGAGTCCCGACCGCCTGTTTTGCCGCCGCCACCGGACTGCTCTTGTTTACCGGACTCTTCTTGCCCGCGCTCTTTTTACTCGCGGTTTTCTTCTTCCTGGCCGATTTTTTCCTGGCGGTTTTCTTTGCGGTCTTCTTGCCTGTTGCCGGTGTCTTTTTCGTTGCTGCAGTTTTTTCGTTTGCCATGTTCCTCTCCTTGTCGGTGATATACCTTAGTATTAAGGTATGCCTGAGCGTAACTTCATGCAAGCATTTACCCAATCGTTGCATAAATTTTCGGCGCAGGATAGCGTAGCGCCTTCCATGTCAGCATTTTCAGTGCCATGCTCGATTCTGAAAATGCCGTCTCCAAAACCCCTGCATCCAAAAATTTATGCAACGATTGGGTTAAATGATTGGATTTACTCTGGAATGATTCCAGAACAGGGATCAGGCCGAACTTTGAGCCAGGTGTCCTTCGGCCTTGTCGAGCAATTTTTTCAGATTGAGGACATGCAATTCACCACCTTCACAATCGATAACGCCTTCGGCTTTCAATTCTCGCAGCAGGCGATTGACCACGACCCGAACGGTGCCGATCAGGTGGGCCAGCTCCTCGTGGGATAATCCATGCAGCAGATTCTGGCGGTGGCTGGTCTGCTGGTTTTCAAAGTTGTGCAAAATGAGATGGCTGAGACGGGTCATCGTATCATGCAGGGCCAGATCGGAGGCCAGTTCACTCAGTTCTCGCATCTGTCGCTCGACATAGTGGCGCATGGCATGCAGAAATGCCGGATATTCATCCATCCAGGCCTGCCAGCGTGCAACCGGTGCACACAGCGCTGTTACCGGATCCAGGGTTTCGGCGATCACTTCGTGGGGCTTGCCATCCAGCAGGCTGATAACGTTGAAACCGTCACCGGCCCCCAGCAGTGACAGGGTCAGTTCCCGCCCGGTACGAAAATTCTGCCGGGTGATCTTGACCCGCCCAGAAATCAGTACACAGAATTCCCTGACCATATCCTCCGGAGTCATCACCACCTGGCGGGGCAACCAGTGCCGGAGTTCGAGGTCCGGCAGCATGGCATCCAGGATCTGACGGTCCAGGCCCTGAAACAGGGAGCCGTCCTGCAAGGAACGGATTTCATCTTCAGCCAGTTTATTCCGCATGCATTACTCCCGGTGATTTAGCAAAAGATAGCATATTCCCCGCTCAGGAATCGCCCGGAAACCGTTCATCTTCCATGGCGGTTCCTGATCCCCCCGCTCTTGTGTCGTTTTTCTTTATCTTATAGTTACCTGGGTTACTGACAAGCCACACGGTGAGGACTAGATTTGTTGCCCGGCAATCCCTCTTCTAGACCGTCACAGGTAAGATTTGGCCAAGACGGGGACAAGTTCACGCATTTATTGTTCGAGCATTGACTGAGGAGTTGATCCATTACAATGACAAAGCATTCATCAGCACCTAGTATAAGATTTCCTGCACACAGGGATGGGGATCAGAATTCATGCATGATGCTGATCCGAAAAACCATGGCTCACCATCCATCATCACTGTCAACAAACCATGCCCTTTTAATATATAAGGATGAGGTACCATGAATACCTACCATGATGTACTGATCATCGGAGCTGGTCCTGCGGGGTCACCCCTTGCCATGGCTCTTGCCCATGGTGGTAAACGGGTGCTGCTGGTGGAGAAAAGCGCCGGCCCGGGCGGCACCTGTCTGTTCGAGGGCTGCATCCCCTCCAAGATATTTCGCGAAACAGCACGCCGCCTGCGTGAACTTCGCCAGGCCGACGAGTTCGGACTGCACATCCCGGCCGAGGTGCAACTGGACTGGCCGGCGGTACAGGCACGTAAACGCGCCATTCTCGAACACCGAAGCAAAGCCGCCCTGCAGCGGCTGCAACTGATCCCCGGTCTGGAATATCGGCAAGGCCGGGCCTCGTTCCTCGATTCGAATTCCGCCTGCATCGAATCCGAAGCGGGCAACCCTGCGACCATCCAGTTTGGTCAGGCGGTGATTGCTACCGGCTCGGTGCCCTTTCACCCTGCCATCGAGGGTATCGAACATCCCCGAGTATTGAACAGTGAAGCCATTCTCGATATCGAATCCCTGCCGGAAGAATTGCTCATCATTGGTGCGGGACCCATTGGCGTGGAACTGGGCCAGATTTTCCGTACCCTGGGCAGCCGGGTCTCCGTGCTGGAAACGGCGCCACACATACTTGGCTCCGTTGATGCTGAATTGAGCCAGCGTCTGCAACAGCATATGCAGGCCCAGGGCATCGACATTCAGACCCATTGCCAGGTCGACTCGATAAAACCAGCAGGTTCAGACAAGGCGAAGTTACGGGTCAATTACCGGTACAGGATCGATGGCGAGGAAAAACGGTACCAGGATGCCGACACCGTGCTGCTGGTCACCGGCCGTCGAGCGAATGTAACCGGTCTGGGTCTGGAAAATACCGGGGTAAAACATGGCATTCATGGCATTGAAGTCAACGAACAACTGGAAACCGATGATCACGGGATCTTTGCCGTTGGTGATGTCATCGGCCAGCCCATGTTTGCCCACTGGGCAACAGCCCAGGCGCTGGCCCTGGCCCGTCACCTGCTCGGCCTTCCCGCTGTTTTCCCTTACCCCGCCAGTAACACTGCGGTTATCTTCAGTGAACCGGAACTGGCGATGGCGGGACTGACTGAAGCACAGGCCCACCTTGCTGGCATCCGAACTGAAGTGGCGCGCTATGATTTCAGCCAGGATGCCCGAGCCCAGATTTCCGGTACCGACAACGGCATGCTGAAGATCATTTTCGATCATACAAGTCACCAGGTTGTTGGCGTACAGGCGATGGTGGAAAATGCAGGTAATCTGATGGGTGAAGCCGCCCTGCTGATCAAGGCAGGTATCTCCATCGAGATCCTTGCCGCAGCCATCCATCCGCACCCGACTCTGATCGAATCTTTTGCCCAAGCGGTGCGGGCAGTACTGGGCCGTACGACTCCAGCCCAGCATTATTAACAATATTTAATTATGTTAAAGGAGTAGACCATGCCAGACTTACCACCAGCCCGAGATCCTCTCGAAGTCATTGGCGAAGCCTATGAGCTTCTACTGGAAAAGACCCTTGAAGAGTTCGAGCGGGCCCGACAGCATGACAGGGTTCCCGACCTGCACCAGGCAATCGATCAGGCGGCACGCTCCAGTGAAGTCAAGGCACTGGCAGGTGAACATGCCAAACACCTGGCTGAGGCACTGAAAAAGGATCTTCATGCCGCCGCCCGGTATTTGCATGACACCGGCAAGGAACTGAAGGACTGGTTTGGTTTCGACATCCTGCTGCTGGAAGACCGCCTGGCGGATCTGTTTGCCAAAGGCGCCGATCAGACCACGGTAGAGCTGCTGAAGCTGAAGCAGCAGGCAGCGCTGGCACCCTATCACACCGGTGAAATTACCGGCCCGGGTACTCTGGTGTGTGATGCCTGCGGTGAAGTGCTGCATTTTCACCGCGCCGGCCATGTACCACCCTGCCCCCGTTGCAAGAGCACGGTGTTTCATCGCCGCCTGGAGTAGCTGCGCTCAAGACAGGCTGTTATTGCACAAGGGTGATGGCTTCGACAATCCCGTTGAACAATAAAAAAACAGGCAACACCACGAACGTGAATACGGAACAAACCCAGGACTGTCCCAGGCTCAAGGCCTTTATCGAGCAGGCTCGACAATACCCCCCGTTGCCTGTGGCCGTCGTCAATGCCGAAGAAAGCCACGTTCTGCAGGGCATCATGGAAGCCAGGGCCGAGGGACTGGTCGAACCCATCCTCATCGGCCAGGTGGCTGCCATTGTTCAGCTTGGTCAGCAACTGGGTTTCGAACTGGACGACATCCCTGTTCTCGATGCCGGAAGTGAAGATGAAGCCGCCAGGTAGGGAATCGAACTGGTCAGGCAAGGCAAGGTAGCCGCTCTGGCCAAGGGCTGGATTCATACGGATGCCCTGATGCACCCGGTTCTGGCCGAGTTGCGCACCGGCCAGCGGGTAAGCCATGTATTCATTGCCGCGCTGTCGGCAGTGGAAGTGGTCAAACCGGCCATTGCCTCTACCATCGATGCTGCCTGTCTGAGCAAGATGGCGGAACGCGGCCAAATCAGGCATGCCACCGTCGATGGCCCGCTGGCCTTCGACAATGCCATCTCCGCCGAAGCGGCTCGCATCAAGCACATACACAGCCCGGTCGCCGGCCATGTTGATATCCTGCTGGCGCCGGATCTCAATGCCGCCAACATCCTCTCCAAGGATCTGGAATACCTGGCCAATGCCACCCTGGCCGGTATCGTCGTGGGGGCAAAGGTGCCTATATTGCTGCCATCACGTTCCGACCCGCCGGTGGCCCGACGAGTGGCAGCGGCACTGGCCGTGCTCATGCACAATCAGGGTGACAAAGCGGATGATCGGTCAGGCTGAACGGGGAGAAAGTTTCATGATTTATCATGCCACTTCCATTCAATGATCGCCATCGGGCCGCAAAAGAGTCATCATCGCGTGGCATGCTTGCAAGGCATCGACAATGTGAAAAAACAGCAAACGGCATTTTCCATTCTCGGCTTTATGATTTCACGGCAAGGATTTTTCAGGATCTGCCTTCGCACAAGGAGAAACGCATGAACAAGCCAAACCCGAACACCCCGCTGTCCGATGAGGAACTGCAACTCATCGATGCCTGGTGGCGCGCCGCTAACTACCTGTCGGCCGGACAGATTTTCCTCATGGACAACCCGCTGCTCGAGGAACCGCTGGTGGCCGAACATATCAAGCCGCGTCGCCTCGGCCACTGGGGCACCACGCCGGGGCTCAACCTGCTGTATGCCCACATGAATCGGCTCATCAAACGCGAGGATCTCAACGCCATCTTCATCACCGGGCCGGGTCACGGCGGGCCGGCACTGGTGGCCAGCACCTGGATGGAGGGCAGCTACAGCGAGCATTACCCGAACATCTCCCGCGACCGAGTGGGCATGCGCCGCCTGTTCCGCCAGTTCTCGTTTCCCGGTGGCATCCCCAGTCACTGTGCCCCGGAGACCCCCGGCTCCATCAATGAAGGTGGCGAACTGGGCTACTCCCTGTCCCATGCCTTTGGCGCCGTATTCGACAACCCCGACCTGCTGGCCCTGTGCGTGGTCGGCGACGGTGAAGCCGAGACCGGCCCGCTGGCCACCGCCTGGCAGAGCAACAAGTTCCTCAACCCGGCCCGTGACGGTGCGGTACTGCCGGTACTGCATCTCAACGGCTACAAGATTGCCAACCCGACCGTGCTGGCCCGCATCAGTGCGGCGGACCTGCAGGACTATTTCCGCGGACTGGGCTATCTGACCTTCGTGGTCGAAGGCTCGGAACCGACACAGGTGCACCAGCGCCTGGCCCAGGTGATGGACGACTGCCTGCATGAGATCCGTCTCATCCAGCAAAAAGCCCGCGGCGAGGGTGATGCTCAGCTGCCACGCTGGCCGATGATCATCCTGCGCACCCCCAAGGGCTGGACCGGGCCGAAGGAAGTGGATGGCCTGAAGGTGGAAGACTACTGGCGCGCCCACCAGGTGCCCATCCCCGATGCCACCACGCCCGCCCACCTGAAACTACTGGAAAACTGGATGAAGAGTTACCGCCCCGAGGCGCTGTTCGACGAAAACGGCTGGCTCAGGCCCGATATTGCCGCCCTGGCACCACAGGGGGAACGGCGAATGGGCGCCAACCCCCATGCCAACGGGGGCCGCCTGCTCAAACCCCTGCACCTGCCGGACTACCGTGACTATGCCGTGGAAGTAAAAAGTCCCGGCGCCGAACTCGGTGAGGCCACCCGGCGCATGGGGGAATATCTGCGCGATGTGATGAAACTCAACCTGCAGGCCGCCAACTTCCGCGTCATGGGGCCAGACGAAACCGCCTCCAACCGTCTTGCGGCACTGTTCGAGGTGACCGACCGGGCCTGGCTGGCGGAAACCGAGGCCAACGATGACCACCTGGCCCCCGATGGCCGGGTGATGGAGATCCTCTCCGAGCACACCTGCCAGGGCTGGCTGGAGGGCTACCTGCTGACCGGCCGCCATGGCCTGTTTTCCTGTTACGAGGCCTTCATCCATATTGTCGATTCCATGTTCAACCAGCATGCCAAATGGCTCAAGGTGTGCCGGACCATACCCTGGCGTCGTCCCATTGCCTCGCTTAACATTCTGCTCACTTCCCATGTCTGGCGTCAGGACCACAACGGCTTTTCCCATCAGGATCCGGGCTTTATCGACCATGTGGTCAACAAGAAAGCCGACATCGTGCGAGTCTACCTGCCCCCCGATGCCAACAGCCTGCTGTATGTCACCCACGAATGTCTCAACTCCCGGGATCTGATCAACGTCATAGTTGCGGGCAAGCAGCCCGAACCCCAGTGGCTGGACATGGAGGCCGCCATCAAGCACTGCAGTACCGGCATCGGCATCTGGGAATGGGCCAGCAACGATCAGGATGGCCGAGCGGATGTGATCATGGCCTGCTGCGGTGACGTACCGACCATCGAAACCCTGGCCGCGGTGGATCTGTTGCATCAGCATGCACCTGAATTGCGCATCCGCGTCATCAACGTGGTGGACCTGATGACCCTGCAACCACGGGAAGAACACCCTCATGGCCTGAATGAGGCCGATTTCGACGCCCTGTTTGCGACCGACATTCCGGTGATCTTCGCCTTCCATGGCTACCCCTGGCTGATCCACCGCCTCACCTACCGGCGGCATTTTCATGACCAGCTGCATGTACGCGGTTACAAGGAAGAAGGCACCACCACCACCCCCTTCGACATGGTGGTGCGCAACGATCTGGATCGCTTCCACCTGTTCATGGATGTGGTGGATCGAGTCGAAACACTGGCCGACCGCGCCGGCCACCTGCATCAGTTGATGCGCGACAGGCTGGTCGAGCATCATGAATACATCATCGAACACGGCGAGGACATGCCGGAAATCAGCCAGTGGCAATGGCCGGGCCCTGTTGCGGTAGGGGCGAGGAACCAGTGACAGGAGTGGAAACAATGATTGAAACAACGGCAAGGCAAGCATGAACCCGTCACCCTATGAGCTGCGTCCGGACCTGCCTGAGGCACTGGGTGACCTTTATACCCTGGCACTTGATCTGCGCTGGTCATGGAGCCATGTGGCCGACGAGCTGTGGCGTCGCATCGATGCCCCTCTGTGGCGTCGTACCCGTAATCCCTGGCTGATCCTGCAGACGGTCAGTGGCAAGCATCTGCGGCAACTGGCCGAGGACCCCGACTTTATCACCCTGCTGCAAAGCCTGCGTGAAGAACAGGCCACGGCCCAGTCGGCCCCCGGCTGGTTCCAGCAGAGCTGGGCCGACGCCCCGCTCAGGCAGGTGGCCTATTTCAGCATGGAATTTGGGCTCAGTGAGGCCCTGCCCATCTATTCCGGTGGCTTGGGTGTGCTGGCCGGCGACCATTTGAAGACCGCCGGTGAGCTAGGTGTGCCTCTGGTGGGGATTGGCCTGCTCTACCAGCAGGGTTACTTTCGGCAGGGCCTTGATGCCGAAGGCAACCAGCTGGCCTTCTACCCCTACAACGATCCCAGTCAGTTGCCGGTCTTGCCGGTACGTGATGCCGATGGTGAATGGCTGCATGTACAGGTGGAAATGCCCGGCCGCACCCTGGGGCTGCGGCTCTGGCAGGTGCAGGTGGGCCGTGCCGTACTCTACCTGCTGGACAGCAATGCCCCCCTCAATACCCCCGCCGACCGGGGCATCACCAGTGAACTGTATGGAGGAGGTTCGGAAATGCGCCTGCAGCAGGAAATCGTTCTCGGCATCGGTGGCTACCGTGTCCTGCAGGCCCTTGGCATGAAGCCCGAAGTCTGCCACCTCAACGAAGGCCATGCCGCCTTCGTGGTACTGGAACGGGCCCGCCAGTTCATGCGTGACGAGCAGGTCGATTTCCAGGTGGCACTGACCGCCACCCGCGCCGGCAACCTGTTTACCACCCATACCCCGGTGGAAGCGGGATTCGACCGCTTTGCGCCAACCCTGCTCAGACAGTACATGAGCGACTATGCCCGTGATCTCGGCATCGAGCTCGACCACCTGCTGGCGCTGGGCCAGAGTCCAGATGATGGCCGCGAGGAACCCTTCCACATGGCCCTGCTGGCCATGCGCGGCAGCGGTGCCATCAATGGTGTCAGCCACCTTCACGGCAAGGTGAGCCGCCGCATCTTCCAGCCCCATTTTCCCCGTTGGCCAACCGTGGAAGTCCCCGTCACCCACGTGACCAACGGCGTGCATGTGCCCAGCTGGGATTCGCTGCAAGCCGACAGCCTGTGGACCAGAGCCTGTGGCAAGGAACGCTGGCGAGAGGAGCTGCATGACATCGAGATGCAGATCAATGACATCGATGACGAACAACTGTGGGCCATGCGCACCCGCAACCGCCTGCACCTCATCGAGTGGCTGCGCGAGCGCCTCTGTTACCAACAGTCCCTGCGCGGCCAGCGCATCCCCAGCGTGCAATCCGAGGCCCTGCTGGATCCCAACACCCTGACCCTGGGCTTTGCGCGCCGCTTCGCCACCTACAAACGGCCCAACCTTTTACTCCAGGATCCCGATCGGCTCGCCCGCCTGCTGAGCCACAGTGACCGGCCCGTGCAGCTGGTGATCGCCGGCAAGGCCCACCCGCAGGATCACGAAGGTCAGGCCATGATCCGTGCCTGGATTGATTTCATCGACAACCATCACATGCAGGAACGGGTGGTGTTTCTCATCGACTACGATCTGCTCACCGCCGAGCATCTGGTTCAGGGTGTCGATCTGTGGATCAACACACCGCGCCGGCCCTGGGAAGCCTGTGGCACCAGCGGCATGAAGGTACTGGTCAACGGTGGGCTGAACTTCTCGGAACTGGATGGCTGGTGGGCCGAAGCCTGGCAGCCCGAGATCGGCTGGGCCCTGGGTGATGGCCAGGAACACGACAGCGACCCGGCCTGGGATGAAAAGGAAGCCAATGATCTTTACCGGCAGCTCGAAGAGGCCATCGTTCCCGAATTTTACCAACGGGATCATCGGGGGATACCGACCGACTGGGTGGCACGGGTGCGCAGCAGCATGGCCAGTCTGACGCCTTTTTTCTCCACCAACCGCATGGTACGTGAGTACACCGAACAGTATTACCTGAGCATGGCCGAAGCCTATCGGCAACGCAGCGCCGATGGTGCCCGGCTTGCCGCGGAGATTGAACGCTGGAAAGACAGAATCGACCACCACTGGAGCAATATCCGCCTGGGCAACCTGGAAACCCGCATGGCTGACAACCGCTATGCCTTCACCGTCCAGGTCTACCTGGATGATCTGGATGCCGACATGGTGCAGGTGGAACTGTATGCTGATCCCCTTGAAAGCACGACACCGGAGCGGCACCTCATGCAACAGATGGAACGCCTCAGTGGCGCAGTACACGGTTACAGTTATACCGTGGTCATCGCCGCCCAGCGACCCGTCATCGACTACACGGTACGCATCATCCCGGCACACCCGGCGGTTCAGGTACCACTGGAAAACCAGTGCATTCTCTGGCAGCACTGATCAGAATGTTGAAAAAGTCCCTCCCTGGACTTTTCAACAGCGGAAACGAAAAATGCAATTTTCCGTTTCCTCACATTTCCAGTGACTCAATGTCACTGGAAATGGCGATACCTCCCTGTATCGCAACCAGGTCGTCGAAAAACGCTTCTTTTCAACAACCTGTTTGAAGAATGTTGAAAAAGCCCCTCCCTGGACTTTTCAACAGCGGAAACGAAAAATGCGATTTTCCGTTTCCTCACTGGCCCGACAACAACATGCAACAGGAGAAAGGTAAATGAGCAAGGCCGGCAAACTCAGCCTCATGCAGGTGGTCTCCCTGGCCGTGGGCACCATGATCGGCGCCAGTATCTTTTCCATCTTCGGCATCGGCGCCAAAGTGGCTGGCCCCAACCTGCCGCTGGTGTTCGTCATCTCCGGTGCCATTGCCCTTCTGGTGGCCTATTCCTATGCCAGACTGGGCAGCCAGATCATTTCCGATGCCGGGCCCATGGAGTTCATCATCAAGGGCGTGGGCGACAACCTCATTACCGGCGGCCTGAGCTTTTTGTTCTGGCTGACCTACGTGGTCTCCATCGCCCTGTTTGCCAAGGGCTTTGCCGGTTACTTTCTGCCCCTGGCGCAGCTGGCGCCAACGACCCTGAATACCGCCCTGACAGAAATCGGCGTGGTGCTGGTGTTCATGGCACTGGGGGTGCTGGGTTCCTCATCGGTGGGCAAGGCCGAGTTCATCATCGTGCTGGTCAAGCTGTCCATCCTTGGCCTGTTCGTTGTGCTGGGGATCTGGAGCATCGATGCCGAACGGGTCACACCCCGTTTCGATGGACCCCATATCCAGGGCACTCTCAATGCCACAGCCATTTTCTTTCTCTCCTACATGGGCTTTGGCCTGGTGACCAATGCCTCGGAAAACATGCAGGATCCGCAACGGAATGTACCGCGGGCCATCTATCTGAGTATTCTCATCGTCACCGTGGTGTACATCCTGGTGGCCATGGTGGCGGTTGGCAACCTGCCCCTGCCCGAACTCATCAAGGCCCAGGACAATGCCCTGGCCGAAGCCGCCCGTCCCTTCCTCGGTTCCACAGGCTATCTGCTGGTGTCCTTGGGCGCCCTGTTCTCCATTTCCTCTGCGCTCAATGCCACCTTGTATGGGGGCGCCAATGTTGCCTATGCACTGGCCCGCGACGGTGAACTGCCGCGAACCTTCGAACGCAAGCTCTGGTTCGGTTCCATGGAGGGGCTGTATTTCACGGCGGCACTGGGTATTGTCTTTGCCCTGCTGTTCAATCTCAATGGCATTGCCTCGATTACCAGCAGTGTTTACATCGTCATCTATCTGTTCGTGCTTTATTCTCACTGGCGTCTGCGCGGCCAGTATGGTGGCAACCCAGTGATCATCAGTGTCGGCTTCCTCGTTGTGCTGGCGGTGTTCGTTCTGCTGCTGGTCTATCAGTGGCATTCCAACCGCCAGGCCTTCCATGGAACCTTGGTGGTGCTGGCCGGCAGCCTGCTGCTGGAATTCATCTACCGCAACATCACCCGGCGCAGCCTGTTGTTACGCAAGTTCGAGTTGCTGGAAAAGAGAGTGGCTGTCCGGAAAAAATGATTCGGCCAGCCGCTTCGCCAGGTGGTGCGAACAGACAAACACAGAAACACGAAGACCTACAAAGGAAAACAAACCATAAAGATCATGCCACTGTTACCCCATCGAGCCATTATTCTGCTTGCCATGCTGGCCTTGAGCATCACGGCACCTGCCGCCACAGCGGAACCAGAGCCGGGCAGCTACTGCGACATGGACACCGGCACCCTCAGCCTGGTGGCAGAAGAACTGTCGGTGACGCTGAAAATGGTGCTTCATTCCCAGTCCCTGCAGGGCAAGGACAGACAATCGGAAAAATTCAGCGAGCTGCTGGCTTCCAATGTCAGTCTGCAGCTGGCGGCAGGCCGGGGTAACGGGCACATCATGACGCTGATCGATACCATCATCGCCGCCCGGGTCAACGAGGATTTTACCCAGCAGTTGACCTGGTTCCCGCTGCTGCAGACGGCCATGCTCGACCTGCCCGACAATACCCGCACCCATCTGGCCAGTTATGCCATTGGCCGTGCCCAGAACATCATGGAAGAAGATGGCAAGGATGACCCGATGCAGCAACTGCGTGAAGCTCGGCACATGCTGGCCTGTGATGCCCTTGATGAGCCACTGCAAAACGCACTACAGGCGCAGCGAATCCTTGCCATGCAGTTTTCCCGCAACAAGACGGTTGCTGCAAAAGATTACACTCGCCTCATCGATGCACTGCGCAAGGCATTGCTGTATGTACTGCAAAACGATCAAACCCCGTAACCGTCAGGACGAAAACACCGCCCCCTGCATCCATCCAGAATAGGGAGACAATCATGGTTGAATCAACAGTGAATACCGAAACCCCGAACCCGGGGCTCAGCTCCGAAGAAGCGGCACGACGACTCCAGCAGTATGGTCCCAATGCCCTGCAGGAGAAAAAAGTCTCCCCCCTGGTGAAACTGCTGGGCTATTTCTGGGGGCCGATTCCCTGGATGATCGAAGTGGCCGCCATCCTTTCGGCAGCGGTGCAGCACTGGGCCGATTTTTTCATCATCCTGGCACTGTTGATCTTCAACGCCGGCATCGGCTTCTGGCAGGAATATACTGCCGGTAACGCAGTGGAGGCGCTGAAGAAGCAGCTTGCCCTGAAGGCCCGCGTATTGCGTGACGGCCAGTGGCAGGAAATGGATGCTACCCAACTGGTTCCCGGTGACATTATCCGCATCCGCCTTGGGGATGTCGTTCCGGCCGATGTCAGGCTGGTGGAGGGGGACTACCTGAGTATCGATCAGTCGGCACTCACGGGGGAGTCGCTGCCGGTGACCAAGCGTACCGGTGACGAGGCCTTTTCCGGCACCGTGGTCAAACAGGGCGAAGTGGTGGCCGAGGTGACTGCCACCGGTGCCCATACCCGCTTCGGCAAGACTGCCAGCCTGGTGGAACAGGCAAAGACCGTCTCCCACTTCCAGAAGGCCGTGCTGACCATCGGTGATTACCTCATCTACGTCAGTCTGGCGCTGGTGGCCATCCTGGTACTTGTCCAGCTGCATCGCCACGCCCCCTGGCTGGATCTGGTACAGTTCGCGCTCATCCTGACCGTGGCGTCCATCCCGGTGGCCATGCCTGCGGTGCTCTCCATGACCATGGCCGTCGGTGCCATGGCCCTGTCGAAGCAAAAGGCCATCGTCACCCGCCTGGAATCCATCGAAGAAATGGCCAGCATGGATGTGCTGTGCTCGGACAAGACCGGCACCCTGACCCAGAACCGCCTGACCCTGGGCAACATCGAGGTCTTCCATGCCGAGGATGATCAGGCCGTGCTGCTGGCCGCGGCACTGGCCTCACGCGGGGAAGACAAGGATGCCATCGACGAAGCCACCCTGGAAGGATTGAAAGACCGGGCCATGCTCGCTGCTTTTCACCAGACGGCTTTCGTGCCCTTCGATCCGGTACACAAACGCACCGAGGCGACGATTCAGGACGCCAGTGGCCGCACCTTCCAGGTGGCCAAGGGCGCACCGCAGGTGATCATGCAGATGGCGGGCCTGTCCGGTGAAGAACAGAACCGGGCCCAGCAGGTGGTCGATGCCTTTGCCCGGCAGGGTTACCGCGCTCTCGGGGTGGCCCGCAAGGAAAGCGGGGCGCCCGGCTGGCGCTTTCTTGGCATTCTCTCGCTGTTCGATCCACCGCGTGAAGATTCTGCCGCCACCATCACCAGCGCCCGCGACTATGGTGTCAGTGTGAAGATGGTGACCGGTGACAACCTGTCCATTGCCCAGCAGATTGCCAGCAAACTGGGGCTGGGCAGCCACATCCTCAAGGCCGACGCCCTGCCCATCGATGGCACCGATCAGCAAGCCAGCATCGAAGCGGTGGAAAAGGCCGATGGCTTTGCCGAAGTCTTCCCCGAACACAAGTTTGCCATCGTCAAGATTTTCCAGCAGCGCAACCACATCACTGGCATGACCGGTGACGGGGTCAACGATGCACCGGCCCTGAAACAGGCCGACGTGGGCATTGCCGTCAGTGGTGCCACCGATGCCGCGCGAGCCGCGGCCGATCTGGTGCTCACCTCGCCGGGCCTGTCAGTGATCATTCGCGCCATCGAGGAAGCCCGGCGCATCTTCGAACGCATGAATGCATATGCCATCTACCGCATCAGTGAAACCATTCGTATCATGTTCTTTGTCGTGCTGGCCATGGTGTTCTTTGATTTCTATCCCATTACCGCCATCATGATCATCCTGCTGGCCTTTCTCAATGACGTGCCGATCATGGCCATTGCCTATGATCACACCGGCCTGGAACCGGATCCGGTACGCTGGGACATGCGCCAGGTGATCACGGTGGCCACGGCCATGGGCATCGTTGGTGTGGTCGGCAGCTTCGGCATGTTGCTGCTGACCATGGACTGGCTGCATCTTACCGTGGATCAGATCCAGACCTACGTGTTTCTCAAGATGGCCGTGGCCGGCCACCTGGTACTGTTCGTCGCCCGTACCCGTGGTCATTTCTGGGAGCGGCCCTGGCCGGCACCGATCATGGTCTGGTCGGCTGTCATTACCAAGCTGGCCGCCACCCTGCTGGCCGCCTACGGCTTTGGTTTTATCACACCCATCAGCTGGCTGGAAATTGCCCTCATCTGGGGTTACTCGATTCTTTCCGCCCTGCTCACCGATATCGTCAAGGTTCAGGTCTATCGCCATTTCGGTCATCGTTGTGCACGGCACAAGGGTTTCCTCGACCGGATGAAACAACCCCTGCATGTCTTTGGCCAACACAAGTAAAGGAGACACACCATGAATCTTTTGCCTTCACTGCGTCATTTCCTGAGCTTCGCCGTGCTGTTCCCCGGCCTGTTGCTAACCCTTGCCATCAATGCAGAGCCCGCACCGATCTCTCCCCCGATCGGTCGTGTGGTGCTCACGGGTGCCACCGCCCTGTCCAGCCTGGCCAGTTACTGGACCCAGTCCTTTGGCCGGCACCACCCCGGTATCCCCGTCGCGGTCGCGGATCCCGGCAGTGCGGCCGGCCTCACCGCCCTGCTCGACGGCACCGCCAATGCGGTTCTGCTCAGCACCCCGCTGAACAAGGATGAAAAAGACCGTTTCGAACAACGCCATGGTTACCCTCCCATGGTTATCCCGGTGGCCATGGATGCCGTGGCCATATTCGTCAACGTAAGCAATCCCCTGCCTCGCATCAGCCTGACACAACTGGATGCCATCTATTCGACCACCCGACGCTGTGGTGCAAAAAAACCCATTGAGACCTGGCAGGCCTTGGGGGTTCATGGTCCCCTGGCTGGAGCGAAGATTACCCCCCTGGGACTGGATGCCAGTACCGGTGCCCATGCCCTGTTCAGGCAGCGTGCCCTGTGCGGGGGGGATTATCAGGCCGATGTTCAGACCCTGGCCGGCCCCACGGCCGTTGCGGCGGCCCTGAAGGCCAACCCGTCTGCCATCGGCTTTGCCAGCAGCGCCCTGCGTGCCCCCGGCATCCGCACCGTCCCGGTTTCGGCAAACGACCATGAAACGGCTGTCCAGCCCAGTGTCAGCACCATTCAGACAGGTCACTATCCTCTGCCCCGCCATCTGGTCATCGTGGTCAACCTGCCAACAGGTCGATCTCTGGATCCGGCTCTGCAGGCCTTTGTCGATTATGTGCGTTCCCCCTCCGGACAGGTGGTTGCCGCCCGGGCCGGATATGCGCCCCTGCCTCACTATTGAATAAGGTCCCCTGCCATGTCAAACCGGAACTATTGCAAACACTTTCGTGTCCCCACCGATGGCTCGCTGGATCTGGCTCATATCGATGCCAACTTCACCGACTGCCATGACACCAAGGCCGATGCCCTGAAAGAAATCCGGCGCTATGCGCGGCGCCTGCGTGAACTGCAGTACCTGCTCTACGCCGAAAACAAGCACAGCCTGCTCATCGTCCTGCAGGCCATGGATGCCGGAGGCAAGGACGGGACCATTCGCCATGTGCTGGGTTACATGAATCCACAGGGCTGCCGGGTCGTGGCCTTCAAGGTGCCCTCGGCACGGGAAATGGCCCACGATTTTCTCTGGCGGGTTCACCAGCAGGTTCCCATGCGTGGGGAGGTGGCCATTTTCAATCGCTCGCATTATGAAGATGTCCTGGTGACCCGGGTACACCAGCGGATCACGGAAAAAACCTGGCAGGAACGTTATGCCCGGATCAATGCATTCGAGACACTGCTGAGCGACAATGGCACCCATGTCCTCAAGTTCTTCCTGCATATCAGTGCCGAGGAACAGCTCAAACGCTTTCGCAAGCGGTTGGAAGATCCGGCCCGTCACTGGAAAATCAGTGAGGCAGATTACACCGAGCGCCAGTACTGGCATGAATACCAGCAGGCCTATACGGATGCCCTCAACCACTGCAACAGTGAAACTGCCCCCTGGTATGTGATCCCCGCCAACCACAAGTGGTTTCGCAATCTGGCCGTATCGCGTATCGTGGTGGAAACCCTGGAAGGACTGGACATGCAGCTGCCTCGTGCCCATGTGGATATCGAGGCCCTCAGAAAGAAATATCACCGCTTGCTCGATCCCTGACATCGAATCAGTCGATCCGCCAGGATAAACCCAAACACAACCGGGCAACATACCATGTTCGACTTTACCCGCTACCATATTCTCAAGGTTTTGAGGGATCACGGCATTGCCGATGAGACCTGGCACAAGCTCAGCCGCCGCCTGCCGCTGGTGCAGTTGCTCAGTCCTTCTGAACGGGCCAGGCTGCGGGAGCTGAGTACCCTGTTCCTGTACAAGAAGACCTTCAGTGGTGCCCAGGGGCAGATCATCGACGATGAAATCCGCCTGACCATTGCCGCCCAGGCCTGTGTGGTGATCCTCAACCTCGGTATCGATGCCTTTGCCGGCTGGGTGGAGATCATCGTCTACCCCGCGGCCTTTCGGGTGGCCCGGGAGACCGTGGATGAAGCGGGGGTGGTGACCCGGCAGGACAATGCACTGAGTGGCGAATCCTGGTCACGGGGTCCGGTGATCCTGGCCTGGGAAGAGGTGGCACAGGACAGTTTTGTCCTGCGCCCCGGCCACAACGTGGTCGTGCATGAATTTGCCCACAAGTTGGACATGCTCAACGGCCGAGCCAACGGCATGCCACCCCTGCACCCCGACATGCCCATTGCCGCCTGGACCAAAGCCCTGAGCCGGGCCTATGAAAACCTGCAGCAACACCTTGTCCATCACCACAGCCCCATCAATGCCTATGCGGCCACCGATCCGGCCGAGTTCTTTGCCGTGATCTGTGAATATTTCTTTACCGATCCCGAAACCCTGCATCAGTATTGCGCCAATGTCTATACTCAGCTCAAAGCCTATTTTCGGCAGGATCCGTTGCTGCGACTGAACCACCCCTGAATGAGGAAATTGCCATGACCGAAGACCAGAGTGAGTTGAGCAAACCCATCGAGGACGACCGTACGGGTCTGGACGTGGAGACCCTCAAGCGTGCCTTCATCGACAACCTGTTCTATGTACAGGGCAAGTTCGAAGCCTCCGCGACACACAATGACTACTACATGGCGCTGGCCTACACAGTGCGTGATCGCCTGCTGCACCACTGGATCGAGGCCGTGGAAAAGGCCCTGCTCGACAAGGACGCCAAACTGGTCTGCTACCTGTCTGCCGAATTCCTCACCGGCCCCCACCTGCAGAACAACATGATCAACCTGGACATCGAGACAGCCATACGCAAGGCCGTCGAACAGCTGGGCCTGGACTTCTATGAACTGATCGAACAGGAAGAAGAACCCGGCCTCGGCAACGGCGGACTCGGACGCCTGGCAGCCTGCTACATGGACTCGCTGGCCACCTTGCAGATCCCCGCCATCGGTTACGGGATCCGCTACGAATACGGCATTTTCGATCAGGAAATCCGTGACGGCTGGCAGGTGGAGATCACCGACAAGTGGCTGCACCTCGGCAACCCCTGGGAACTGCACCGCCCGGAACGGGCCTATGAGGTCAAACTCGGCGGCCATACCGAATCCTGGCGGGACGAGCAGGGCCGCTACCGGGTACGCTGGCTACCGGCTCGCTGTGTCATTGGCGTGGCCTACGATACGCCCATCATCGGCTACCGGGTCAGCAGTCCTTGCATGTTGCGCCTGTGGTCGGCACAGGCCCCCGAATCCTTCGACTTTCAGGATTTCAACGTCGGTGACTACCTGGGAGCGGTTCAGGAAAAGATCATCTCTGAAAACATCACCAAGGTGCTGTACCCCAATGATGAAGTCCAACAGGGCAAGGAACTGCGTCTGCAGCAGCAGTATTTCTTCGTCACCTGTTCCCTGCAGGACATGATCGGGCTGCATCTGTTTCGTGAAGGCCACCTCGACAACTTCCATGAAAAATCGGCCGCCCAGCTCAACGACACCCATCCATCCATCGCGGTGGCCGAACTGATGCGCCTGCTGGTGGACGAACACGGCATGGACTGGGAGCGCGCCTGGCACATCACCCGCCACAGTCTCGCCTACACCAACCACACCCTGCTGCCCGAAGCCCTGGAAACCTGGTCCCTGCCCCTGTTTGCCCGCCTGCTGCCCCGCCATCTGGAAATCATCTACGAGATCAACCGGCGCTTTCTCGACAGTGTGCGTCTCCGCTACCCGGGCGACGAGGCCCGCCTGGCCCGCCTGTCGCTCATCGACGAGCATGGCAACAAGGCCGTGCGCATGGCCAACCTCGCCTGTGTCGGCAGCCATGCCATCAACGGTGTGGCACAATTGCACACCGAATTGCTCAAGCACAAGACCCTGCGTGACTTCTATGAACTGTGGCCGGAAAAATTTAGCAACAAGACCAATGGCGTGACGCCACGGCGCTGGATCAGGCTGTGCAATCCCCGTCTGTCGGCCCTGATCAGCGAAAAGATTGGCGATGCCTGGATATCCGATCTGCAGCAGTTGCGCCAGCTGGAAGCCTTCCTCGATGATGCCGACTTTATCCAGCGCTGGCGTCAGGTCAAGCTCGACAACAAACGTGAACAGGCCACCTACTACCAGCAACACACCGGTACCGAGATTGACCCCGAAGCCCTGTGCGATGTGCAGGTCAAGCGCCTGCACGAATACAAGCGCCAGCACCTCAACGTGCTGCATATCATCACGCTCTACAACCGCATCAAGGACAATCCCGACGTGGAACTGGTGCCACGCACCTTCATCTTCGGTGGCAAGGCCGCACCCGGCTATTTCATGGCCAAACTGATCATCAAGCTGATCAACTCGGTCGCCGAGGTGGTCAACAACGACCCGGACGTGCGCGGGCGGCTCAAGGTGGTGTTCGTGCCCAATTTCAACGTCCAGCTGGGGCAGCGCATCTACCCGGTCGCCGATCTGTCGGAGCAGATTTCCACCGCCGGCAAGGAGGCCTCGGGGACCGGCAACATGAAGTTTGCCATGAACGGTGCGCTCACCATCGGTACCCTGGATGGCGCCAACATCGAGATCCGCGAGGAAGTGGGTGAGGAAAATTTCTTCCTCTTCGGCAACACCGCCGCGCAGGTGGAGGAGCTCAAATCACAGGGTTATCGGCCGCAGGACTACTACAAGAGCAACATCAATCTGAGCCGGGCCATGGATCTCGTCAGCAGCGGGTATTTCTCCCACGGTGACCACAATCTGTTCCGGCCCCTCGTCGACAACCTGCTGAACCACGACCCGTTTCTGTTGCTGGCCGATTACCAGTCCTATGTCGACTGTCAGGATCGGGTCAGTGCAGCCTGGCTTGACCAGGATCACTGGACACGCATGTCCATTGTCAACGTGGCGCGTATGGGCAAATTCTCTTCCGATCGTTCCATCCGCGACTACTGCCGCGATATCTGGCATATCGAACCGGGCATCGACAGCACGGCCCGCACCGGGAAGACAAAAAAACCGGCCTGATTCAGCCGGTTTTGCAAGTGCCCGCGGCAGTGACTACCAGCCGAAGATCACCCCTTCGAGCAGCATGTTCGCGCCTTCGTATTCACTATCCTTTGCCGGCAGGAACCCCTTGGCCTTGCCGCCGAAACGTTTGAGTATGGCTTGCAGCGCTTCTTTACCCGCCTGGCTCTGCAGCAGGCCCTGCTGGATCTTGTCCTGCTCAGCCTTGCTGAGGCGCTTGCTGGTGGTAATGCCCTGATTGGTCAGTGGCTCGCTGGTATAGAGAATAGTGAGTTGCTGGCGGTCTTCTGCCGTGAGTTTTTTCTTGTAATACGTCGTGCGCAATACAGCGGCGGCACAGCGGCCCTGCTTGAATGCGGCGTAGACCTTGCCCATGCCACCCTTGATGCCACGAATGATCGGCTGGCGCACGGGATTGTCGAAAGCCGCCAGTACGCTGAGGGTCGACAGGTTGGGTGGGGAAATCCCGCAGATGCGTTTGCCGATGAGATCATTGAGTGTCTTTATATCAGGATCATTTTTGTGGGTAACAAGATTAAACTGCAACTTGCCCGGTAGTTTGACCACCGCATGATGGTCGCGGTGGGCGATGCGCCAGGCGACGAAATGGGGGCCGTCGAAAACGATGTCGTACTTGTCTCCCCGCATGTCGCGCTGATAATTGAGCCAGTTTCCCGGGTGCTGATACGCCACCGGTTTACCCAGCAGCTCGGTCAGGTATTCGGCAAGGGGCTTGTATTGTGCTTCACCTTTCTCGGCGCTCTCTCGCGGCGGAGCTGACAGGATCAGGGGCTCGGCGACCGTAACTGAAAAAAAAGACAATAGCGACAGGCTTAATACCAGAGACTTCAACATTATTGTTTTTACCTCCTGACGATGAGCCTTCCCTTTGACGGCCCTGTGATGTTGTTATTGTAAATTATTCGCTTTACTCAAGCGTAGCGCAAATATGTAATGTACAGGGAATAATATCATGTTTTATTCGTATTTTTATGCATTTTGCAATGTATGGCAAATAACTTAGGCTGAAAGATAAGGCTGGATTTCGTACCCATTCTGATAAATAATCGAAGGGAACTTATCAGCCAAAATAGTGAATATGTCTCCGCCAAGCCTGAAACTCCCCACGCTGGATCAGCTCAACCGACCCAATCCTCATCTGCGGGTCAAGCAGCTCAAGACCTGGCTATTCAACCTGCCCAAGGCCAATATCCAGGCGGCCTCGGCACAGCTGGTGGAACAAATCGAGCGCATCAATCACGACCGTTACCCCGTCTATGAACGCATCCTCCTGATGGATACCCTGCGGCCCATCGCCCGTCAGTTTGTTCTCAGCCTCAAGGGCCTGTGCAAGACGGCCGACCTGCCACTGGGCAAGAAAGAAAGCGAAGCGTTTACCCTCAACCAACGGCTGCTGGCCAGCATGGCCATGGGCTACAAGCTGATCTTTCATGACCTGTCCCTGCTGGAGCAACCCAAGGAACACGATGAGCTGGAACTGCGCGGCGCCATCTATATCGCCATGCAGTACCTGTCGCGGCAGATTGTCGAATCCTTTTTAATCTATGCCCCCTCTCCGCAGGGCATCTGGCAGGAACTCCATACCCTGTATGAGTATGCCGAAACCAATGCCATCCAGAATCTGCCGGTCGATGATCCTTATCCTGACTTCAGCCTGCCGACCCACTACACCATCGACCTGGCCTACAAGCGCATCCTGCTGCTGACCCTCGCCGAGCCCTATCACATGATGCAGGGTGAAGCGGACGACATCTATTACCTGGTTTCTGCCTGGACCCGTGATTGCCAGATCTGGCCCGTCAACACCGATTACACGGACAATGAATACGTCGTCGACATGCAGCAGGACAAACCACCTCGCTACATCACCGCCTCACGCCACGCCAACGAAAAGGCCTCACGCATCATCGATATCGAGGAGGTGAAAAAGAAACTGGACAATCACCTGCAACAGCTGCTGCGCACCAGTCTGGAGCTCATCGATCACAACGAGCCCCAGCACCTCATCGAACGACGCCAGCGAGACATGCTGATCCGCCTGTCAGAAGCCTGGCACGGGGATCTGTCTCGCCGCACCGAACGTCACAGTACCGACAGCAACATCCTCATGGCCTGTGGCCTCAATGCCAGTCATCACTATATTTCCTTCGGCCGTGAGTTTACCCCCGAACTGGATGAACTGAAGCTCAAGGAAAATCACTTCGAGCCAACCCTGTACGCCACCGCCATCACCACGGCCATCGAAAAGGATCGTTTTCACAAGAACTCCCGGTATGACGCCCGCCCCTGGTGGCAATTCAATGCCAGTGAAACGGGTACGGCCTTGAGCTGCAAGGCAAACTGTGAAAATACCCATATTCACGTCGGTGAGATCGTCGCCTATCAGGATGAAGACGCCTCACCGGCACACTGGAAGATCGGCATTGTCCGCTGGTTCAAGTCCAACCTGAACCAGGGCCTGGAAATGGGTATCATGAACCTGTCCAACTCGGCGGTGCCCGTGGCCACCAAGGCACTGAAAGGCTCCGGCTTCGGTACCGAATATTTTCGTGCCCTGCTGATCCCCAAACACGTCTCCCTGCAGCAGACCCGCAGCATCGTCGTGCCCTCGACCATCTACGACGTGCACTCGGAACTGGCGGTCAACATGCGCAACCGGTTGTTCTACATCCGCCTCAAGTCGCTGCTGCGCGCCACCAGCGAATTCAACCAGTTTACCTTCGATGTGCTCGAGGAAGAGCCGGTCAATGACATTCAGATATTCATTGCCTGACCAGGACAGGCCAACAGGCCGGCCTCGTTCTGTGGCCGGGCCCTGTGGGTTGTTCGGAATGCCGCTTTAGCAGGATGTTGAAAAAGCCGTTCCCTCACACAGGCTGGGTAAAAACGGTGTTTTTCAACAGCCTGTCAGTTACCGATGGGCCTGGTAGCGCCGAATCACTTCGATCTGACTGGCATACCAGTGGGGCGCCTCGCTGAGCAGACTGTCGCCCTGATTGAGGCTGGCCTCGGCCTGTTTGTACCAGGCCTTGTCAGCCAGTTTTCTTGCCAGCACCAGGGTAGTCTGCAGCAGAATCGCCGACGGCGAGGGCATCACGCCATCGGCCACCACCCGCTCGTCATAGCCGTACTTGAACCAGCTGTTCTCCTTGAGCCGCCAGCCATTTTTGGTATGAAATCGCTTCCACGCCTGTCTTGCCACGGTGGCAGCCAGCGCATAGTCAGCCGGCCTACCGGTCAGCTGGGCCCAGTCGAGCAGGGCCGCGGCCACATAAGCGTAGTCCTCGAGCCCGGCCTGTCCCACCGCCTTGCCCTTGATCACCGCTCGCTGTAATTCATCACCATTCCACAGTACCGTCACCAGGTAATCGTGGATCCGCTGTGCCGGCTTGCGGTATTTCCGGTCGATGCGGGCCCCTTCGACCAGCGCCGACAATGCCAGGGCATTCCAGGCGGCCAGCGGTTTGCCATCTTTTGGGGCGGGGCGCTTTGACCGCGCCTGGAGCAGCTTGTGTCTGGCGCTGGCCAGCCGGGCTTCGGCCTGCTTGCGGCTGATCCAAAGTTCGGTTGCCACCTTGTCCAGCCCCACATGGGGAAACAGATGAAAGCCGTCCAGCTCGGGAATACCGGTCAAATTCCAGACACGCTCGGCCACGGCCCACTCGGGCTTGCTGAGCAAGGCCTTGACGTCTTCGATCTGCCACAGGTAGGCGGCCCCTTCGCGTCCCTTGTCATCTACCGCAGAGAGGCTGGCAGCCAATGCCCCTGTATCGGTAGCAAGGTCCCGCAACATGAAATCCAGGGTCTCGAAAGCCACCTGCCGGTATTCCGGCTTGCCGAACACCTCGGCGGCACGCAGGTAGAGCCGGGCCAGCAGGGCATTGTCGTAGAGCATTTTTTCAAAATGGGGGGTGTACCAGCCCGGGTCGACCGTATAGCGAAAGAACCCTCCACCGATGTGGTCATACAGACCCCGCCCGGCCATCTGATCCAGGGTCAGTTGCAGAAACTTGCCCAGTTTCGGCTTTTTCTCGTCGGCGTAGATTTCCAGCAATACCCGCAACTGCGGGGCCGAGGGGAACTTGCTCTGCTCACCAAAGCCCCCCTCCATGGGATCGGAGATCTGCCGCGACTGTACCTGCAACAGGCGGCTATACAGGGCTGCAGCGTTGCCGGCCAGCGGGGTGGTG
>JAJRYG010000083.1 GCA_024275915.1 Gammaproteobacteria bacterium | reverse complement strand
TAACGCTTCACCAGTTCAGTCAGGTTAAGCTGATCCACAATATCCACCATGAAACGGGCCAGGTGCTTCTCCGGCAACCAGTCCTGCAGTGATGGTGGCAACAGGTACGCGGTATCTCGATTAATCGGCTGGAATTTTCCTGACATGGTGACTTCGTTCTCTTCTTGACACGATATGGCTATTCTATACAAATGTGGCTGCTAAATCCGACAGACTCCTAGTCGAGCATGGTGTCGATGTGGGTATTGGCCGACGGCGAATAATACTTGCATAGATAAGACAGGTGACAAACAACGGTTGGCACGGGCGTCGATGTCCCTCATGACCTGCATGACGAAGCAGAAGCTACCGTTGTGATCCTGCGTCAACACATCCTGTCTTTGGCGGTTGGGCCAGTAGCTCGGGGCGGGTGCGCTTGTACTGCATGCCGTCGTACCTGCTGGCCATGGCCGGGCACATGGCCTTTCTGACCGATGGTGGCTTGGATTTGAAGAACTTGCCTTTCCCGATGCCTGATTCGAACAGGCAACCCGGCTGCCTGCATCGCTGGTAACAAAATAAAGAATAGTCGGCCATGCGCCGATACAACCAGGATGGAACTGCACATCATGGAGTATCAGGCACTATGGACCGAATACGTATAAATACGCGACACGCAGGCATGACGGTATATTGACCAAAGAGAGAAAAGTGGAACATCACGACAGGCAAACCGCACCGGGCCTGCGGGAATGGTTCAAATCAGCCTCATTGCAGGATCTGTTTACCGGCCACCATCACTCCCAGGACTTCAATGGATCCCGAGCCGGCTATATTACCGTCCGGGTAAGGTTGCTTGCCCTGCTGTTTGCCATCCTGGCGCCATTGTGGATCCCGATCGATCATCTGTTCATGACGGAAGAGCAGTTTCTGCCCTTTCGCTATTTGCGCATCGGCTTCAGTATCTGTTTTTTCATCCTTGCCATGATCGACACGGCGGGCCATTCCCTGCTCTATGCCCGCTTGCGGCTGTTTGTGTTTCTGCTCATTCCGAGCATTTTTTATGTTCTGTCACGCAAGATTCTTGGCGGTGGACTGCCGGAAGAAGGTATCCTGGCCGGCTATTCCTTCCTGCCTTTTCTGATGATTGTTTTCATGGCCATCTTTCCCCTGACCCTGCTTGAAGGCCTCGTTTATGCGGCCTTTGTCATTGCCGTATTCCTGGGTACAGAATATCTGTTTGGAACCCTGTGGCATATCCAGGTCCTCGGTGATGTGTGGTTACTTGCACTGCTGGCAGGTATCACCCTGTGGGCTCAACTGGCACAGTTACACATGCTGTTGAGGTTGTACCGTGAAGCAGCCTATGATGCCTTGACCGGCCTGGTCAACCGCCGGGTCCTGACCAAATGGCTGGACGTGCAAATCAGACACGCCAAGGAAAACAACAATCCTCTTTCAGTGCTGTTGTTCGATCTTGATCTGTTCAAACGCATCAATGACACCTATGGGCATCTCACTGGTGATGCTGTCCTGCAACGTTTTTCCAGATTGCTGTCGAGCAAGATTTTCGAACCCAACCTTATCGGCCGCTACGGTGGTGAGGAATTTCTTGCCATCCTGCCTGGCAAGGATGAAGACCATGCCATCGAAATGGCGGAACGCATTCGCCAGGCCTGTCGCCATATCAGGGTCGAAAGCAGTGATGGCGAGGAAGTCCGGTTCTCTGTCAGCATCGGCGTAACCCAATTGAATGACAATGATGACAGCCAGAGCCTGATCAAGCGTGTCGATCAGGGTTTGTATCTGGCCAAGGAATCAGGCCGGGATCTGGTGGCGCGAGCGCAAACCGTCAGTCTGGATTGAAGTCCCCTCACCCCGGCCCTCTCCCGGAGGGAGAGGGGGTGGGATGGTGGCAAACCGCAGATTATGTGGAAATAAACCCAATTTCAGCAGGAATGACTGGATGTGGGGGACTGGTTTCAGTGCTGCCCGGCACGATGACCGCCACCGCCACTGGCGTTCCGGCATCGTCGATGCCGGTCGAACGTCACCTTTTTGTTTCGTCGCACCTTCGAACCGTGCCGGGCCTGTATTTTTGCTTCACAGACATGAAAAAGGCCCATCTTGCGATGAGCCTTCTGTTGTATGGCGCGCCCGGCACGATTCGAACGTGCGACCGCCTGGTTCGTAGCCCCTTTGGATATTCTGACAGCTATCCCAAGCCTAAACAAAACAAGCACTTATACCCGGTAACCATATCCTTTCCTACTTCGTGCACACCTGTGCGAGGGGCCTTTTCATGGGATTGTGAGACAAATCTGGTACATCAATTCCAGCGGCAACAAGTTCGGGTTCCTGTAACACCCGAACTAACTCCGGACTTCCGGAATTTTAGGGGGTAGTCATGTGGTTTATTGATTACCTTACCGTCCATCAAGATCACCCAAATGGTGGTATTCCTATTTTTGGTGGTGACTTGGTGGTTAAAAGTGATACCAAAACTGGGGAAATCACCAAGGAATATGTTGAGTGCGCTACCTTCGAGGGGTCTTACACTACTAAGCTTGTCATTCGTTGTGATGGTTCACGGGTCAGCGTTCGAGGTAATCCGAGTCGTTTCGGTCGTCCTGATAACCTTTTTGGGTTCACCAGTTTTGACGACTGTATCAGGGTCTATAATACAGTGTTACTGAAACTCGGTTTACCACCGTTCACGAAGTGTACTCGGACATGGTGGCTTCAGGGCC
>JAJRYG010000082.1 GCA_024275915.1 Gammaproteobacteria bacterium | reverse complement strand
CTGAGCTTGACCTGACAGTCGCCCCCGGAAAAACCGGTAACTGTCAGATCAAGTCTGAACTACTACATATCACTGTGTCTGTTGATGCGTAAGACGCGCCTTTTCGCGAGGGGCAGGATCCCCGGAGCGACTGTGGCTGTCGAGCTTGCATTGGAACAGCTATTTAACATGTCGAACTGCGATTTCAGCTCGTGCGCGGGTTCAGCTTTCCCTTGCACATGTCGTCATATTCATCCTGGAAGAAGAATTTTTCCTCGCCAAAGGCGGGTTGCAGCTGTTCCAGCCAGGTCGCCTTTTCATCGAAGCGGGCAAAAAACGGCCGTTGTACCCAGTCCGGGTTGCGTGCCTGGATAAAACGCAAGACAAAGACTTTCTCGCCATTGATCTCGCTGATCCCCTGTATCTCGACCTTGCCGGGTCCGGCACTCATGGAAGGCCCCCGTGCGGTACGCCCCAGTCCGGAAACCTGCTGCATGGCGGTTCGATAGACTTCCCAGGCGCGTACCAGTGGTATTTCGAAATAACGCTTGGCACCGGTATCACGCTCGACAAACATGTAATAAGGGATCAGGCCCAGCTTGACCTGCATGCGCCACATCTTTGCCCAGACATCACCATCATTGTTGATGTGGTTCAGCAAGGGAGCCTGGGTACGGATGGTTACACCGGCATCCTTGATGCGCTGTATCGCAGAACGTGCCATGTCCGTATCCATTTCACGCCAGTGATTGAAGTGCGCCATCAGGGCCACATGCTTGCCGGCTGCGACCAGACGGGCAAACAGGTCAATGAGTTCATCGGCATCTTCATCGGTCACGTAGCGCTGAGGCCAGAAGGTCAATGACTTGGTACCAATTCGAATGGTCTGGACATGATCGAATTCCGGTTGTAACAGGGGTTCCAGATAGGCGATCAGATGGCGGGTTTTCATCACCATGGGATCACCACCGGTCAACAACAGATCACTGATACTTTTATGCTCGACAAGATAACGATGCAGCTGGTCGGCCTCCTTGGCAGAAAAACGCAGTTCCTTGTCACCGATGAACTGGGCCCAGCGAAAACAGAAGGTGCAGTAACTGTGACAGACCTGACCCTGGCTGGGGAAAAACAGCACGGTTTCCTGGTACTTGTGCTGTACGCCATCCAGGGTTTCTTCATCGAGTACCGGAACATTCAATAACTGCTGTCCCGCAGGATGCGGGTTCAGACGCTGACGAATTTCGTTAGCAACACGCTGGATTTCCTTCTTGTCGGCCCCACTTTTCAATGTTGCCGCCATTTTGTCGAAGTCTTCTTCGGCCAGCATGCCCTTTTGCGGAAAGGTCAGCTGAAACATGGGATCCTGGGGAACGTTACTCCAGTCGATCAGTTCATCGATGACATACTGGTTGATCCGGAAAGGCAGGACATTGGCCACGACACGCATTTCGAAACGTTGTTCACTGGAAAGGTTATTGAGGGCTTCGATCTTGTCGAAATGACGCTCGGTATAAACCTGAAAACGCGCGGCTTGTTGCTCCTCGACATCGAGCAGATCCTGTTTACGTTTCAACTGCATGACTGGGGTCATAAATTCATCTCCAGTTTTTATTCAACAAAGACTGATTACAATAATACCTTGACCACAAAAGTGGCGATTCGATTCATGACAGGAATTTGCTTTCAGCGAGTACCGCAGATGGTGCTGTCAGTCGAACTGTCAGCCCGGTGAACCCATTTTAATGATCTGGCCCGGAATTATCCGCCCCGCCTATTATACGCGCAATTTTCCGGAATATTAATATTTTTACGCACTTATTTATGGATGATAGGCGCAATATCTTGCACAATCGAAACAATTTTCCCCAATCATGCCTTTGTGGCTCTCCGGCACAAGCCGGAGGCGTAAAAACCCGTCTGAAAGTGGCAGAACTTGTGCACCGTTCCCCGATGCCAGTGGAGCCCCCCTCTCCCTCCGGGATTGGGCTGGGGCAAGAGGGCTTCAATCAAGGCCGGCTCCATTCCAGGCCAGGAATTCGGATTGTTTGATCCCTTCACCCTGTCCCTCTCCCAGAGGGAGAGGGGACCTCTCATCGCAGGCGCTTCCGCGAGCCTGTTTCGTCAATATCGGACGCCCCCTGCATGGCATGATGCAAAATCATTGATTGCAATCAAGCCTGGGGCAAGGACTATCCCGAAAACCTGGAAGGCGGATTCAAGGCCAATCCCCTCGCTCTGCCCCTATCCCAGAGGGAGAGTGAACCTTTCATCGAAGCCTCGTCCAGTGCTCCTTCTCCCTGAGGGAAAAGAGACCTTTTATCGAACTGACGCCCTCTCCCACAGGGAGAGGGCAGGGGTGAGGGGACTTGATCAAGGCTGTCTCCATCTTGACGGAGTGTGCCGGCCAACAAAGCTTGTAGCAGGATTGCGTTACTCTCTTACCTGGTAATAATGCAGGCTGAACAGCTGCTGCTCGTCGATCCAGACACTGATCTGTGCCAGTCCAGCCTGGCTGGCCAGTGCGGAGAATTCCTCGACACTGTACTTGTAGGAGTTTTCCGTGTGGATGGTTTCACCATTCGTCATGCAAATGCTCTGTTCACCCACGGTGATGATCTGATCCCGTTTGCTGAGCAGGTGCATCTCGATTCTGCCGAGCCGTGAATTGTAAAAGGCCCTGTGCTCGAAACTATCGATGTCGAAATTGCCATCCAGTTCACGGTTTATGCGGTTTAACAGATTGAGATTGAATTCGGCGGTCACTGACTGTTTGTCGTTATAGGCCTGGTTGAGGGTGTCTGCCGATTTCTTCAAATCCACCCCGATCAGCAGGCCGCCTCCCTTGCCCACCATCTCGGCAATGTTGGCAAGAAATGTTCCTGCATCTTCAGGTTCGAAGTTGCCGATGCTGGAGCCGGGAAAAAAGGCCACTTTGTGGACATCTTCCGGGCAATACTGCAATTCCATTTTTGCCGTAAAGTCCACGCAGGTCGCATGCACATCCAGCCAGTGGTATTCGTCGGCAAGCTGCTGGGCCACGTCGAACAGGTAACGACGGGAAATGTCCATCGGAATATAGGCCCTGGGCATCAGGGCATCCAGCAACAGGCGAACTTTCTGGCTACTGCCACTGCCCGGCTCGATGAGCAGACACTCTTCACCAATCAGTGCGGCAATTTCATCGGCGTGTTGGCGCAGCAGGGCCATTTCGGTACGGGTAGGATAATATTCAGGCAATTCACAAATCTGATCGAACAATTTCGAACCGGTTTCATCATAAAAGAATTTTGGCGGGATCCGTTTCTGCTCCTGCTTGAGTCCGGTGATGACCTCGGAATAAAAATCGACTGGTTCCGGGTGCTGGTCATAAAATTGAATTGCGCCTGTTCTCTGACTGCTCATGCTGCATCCTCCGCCAGCCGTATACCACTGAATTGCCATTGATCAGCGGGGTAAAAGAAGTTCCGGTAACTGGCCCGGATATGATCGGCTGGCGTGACACAGGAACCACCACGCAACACATATTGTCCACACATGAACTTGCCATTGTACTCACCGAGTGCACCGGCAGGTGTCCTGAACCCCGGATAGGGGCTGTAGGCACTTTGTGTCCATTCCCAGACATCGCCGTAGATCTGTGAATAGCCATTTTCTTCGCTGCTAGCCATCGGTTGCAGGTAACCGGCATCGCGCAGGTTGCCCTTGATGAACTGCCGGGCAGCCACCGACTCCCACTCGGCTTCGGTGGGCAAACGTTTGCCTGCCCATTGGGCATAGGCCGAGGCTTCGAAATAGTTGACATGGCAGACCGGCGCATCGAGATCCAGCTCCCGCATGCCACCCAGAGTAAACTCCAGCCACTGTTCGCCGTCCCGCTGCCAGTAAAGGGGAGAGTCAAAAACACCCCGCTTGATGGCGCTCCAGCCTTCGGACAACCAGAGTTCCGGCCGCCCATAGCCCCCCTCTTCCATGAATGCCAGGTATTCGCCGTTGGTGATCACACGCGATGCGAGCCGATAAGGCTCCTGGAAGCTCCGGTGGCGAGGAGATTCATTGTCATAGGCAAAACTGTCACCGCGATGCCCGGTTTCGATGAGACCACCGGCCTGTTGCAGAAAATGAAGTTGGGCGGCAGGTTGTTTTTTTAGCGGAAGTTCCCTGTAGACCGGCTTGAGCAGATTCATGGAAAATATGTGTTTCAGATCGGTCAGCAGAAGTTCCTGGTGCTGCTGTTCGTGATTGATGCCAATGATCGTCAGTTTATGGATAGTGTCGTAGTCGGGATGCAGACCGTTGTCCAGCAGTTCGGACATGCCGGTATCGACATGCCGGCGATAGGCCATGACCTCCCTGACCGTGGGCCGGGACAGGAAGCCCCGTTGTGGTCGGGGATGAAATTCACCCACCTGCTCGTAATAGGAGTTGAAGAGCCGGGCAAAGGCCGGGTTGAAGTCGGTATAATTCTTTAGATAGGGTCCAAGGATGAAGGTTTCGAAAAACCAGCTGGTATGGGCCAGATGCCATTTGGGCGGGCTGACATCGGGCATGGTCTGGATACCATAGTCCTCGATTTCAAGCGGCTCGCAGAGAGATTCCGAGCTGTTTCTTACCTGCCGGTATTTTTCCAGCAGGGCGTTTGGCTTAGTGTTGTCGGTGGGCGACCAGGCAGCCGTCATTGTGAGTTCAGTCATTCGCTATCCTTGAGTCCTGATTTGTTTAGTAAAAGCTGCATTCCAGCCCAGTATATAGCAGATAAACATGTATATTTCCTGACACAGTACGAATTTTGTCAATTATCCCAACAGATAGTTTCATGAATTTTGGATGCAGGGGCTTTGAGGACAGTATTTTCAGGTTCGAGCACGGCGCTGAAAATGCTGGCATGGAAGGCACTACGCCATCCTGGGCCAAAAACTCATGCAATGATTGGGTCAATGGTCCGAAGGCGCCACAATCACTTTCCTGATCCCCCTTGGATCACAGTGATATGGCAGAAGCCAATTGAGAGGAACGAGAACATGTTAGCAGGCTATTGAAAAACACCGTTTTTACCCAGCCTGTGTGTGGTGCAGGGACTCACCACCATTTTCAATGTTTGCAAGTCATTGAAAATGTGAGGGAACGGCAAACCGCGTTTGCCGTTCCCGGGTTGAAAAGGCCAGGGAAGGGCTTTTTCAACATCCTGTTAAAAGACGAGGCCTATCAGGTACTGCTGAAACATTCACACTAACAAAAGCAATCAGCAACAAGGAAAAACCTGACAGCCTTACTTTGCGCCCTTCAGCAAGGGTTCCAGCTTGTCCATCACGTCGAGTTCGGCAATATCATCGAAGCCACCCACATACCGGTCACCAATAAAGATCTGTGGCACGGTATTGCGCTTGCTGCGGCGGATCATTTCCTTGAGTTTCGCCGGGTTACCATCAACGCGGATCTTTTGTACTCTCGCCCCTCTTTTGCGCAGCAGTTTCTCTGCCCGCTGGCAGTAGGGGCAGGTTTTGGTGCAATACATGATCACTTCTTTCAAGTACTTATTCCTCTTCTTGCAGATACCAGATGTCCAGCACTTCGTAACTGGCAAACCGTCCCTTCATGCAGTCGAGAATTTTCTCCCGGGTTTGCTGCAGCACCTCATCGGAGATCCTTGCATTGTTGCGAATGCTGCGGGCAACGAGATTGACCCGAACCTGATCCGGGGTAAAGTGCAGGGCCAGTTCCCGCATGGCATTGCTGGTACCAGGGCGTACCGGTGGCATGGTTTCGACAACCGGGTGGATGGACTCGACTTCCAGGCCGGTAAAGATCACCCGCAAGCTGGCGATGATGTTCTGGCGCACCAGGTCGACCACCAGCCAGGAGATGGATTCCACCGCGGCAAACAGCTCTGCATCGATCTGTTCCTGACCACGAAAATATTCCATCGCCGGGTAATAGCCCAGATGATAGTCCTGCACATAGGCCGCCACCTGACGGGCGAGTTCTTCCCCCACCACATAGGGTGAGGCAACAGAATGGTTTTCAATAAGCTGTGAGGGAACCCGAACACGTATGGCGACAGCAACCGATGGCTGTTGCTGGGTGCCGGTCATTACTTTTTGCCCGCCAGAATATCGAGCTGGGCCAGCATGGGTTTGGATACGGGCTCCAGCTTGCGGCGCATCACCGTACCCATCGAATCGGTCAGGGCAAAGATGGGGTTGACCACATGCACACCAACCAGGGCAAGACTCAGCATGGCGTGCAGAAGATCCTCGGCTTCGGGAAGTTGCTGCAAAATCGAACGGATTTCCGGGTGGTCACCGGCACACAGCTGTGCGGCCTGACTGGACAGCTCGGCCATGTCAGTGGAAACCGGTTCGGCCAGACGTACCGGCTCGAAGTACTTTTCAATGGCTTCGAGCAAGGCAACCACCACATCCTGATTGGAAGGCTTCCTGATGATGTTGCTGACGGTTTTCACGTAGGCCTGACCTGCCTGACTCAACAGGCGCAACAGCTGTTTCGCCATGGCATTGCCCTGCTCGGCCAGCGGCTGTAGTATTTTCTGGTACTCAGCATACTGTCGGTGGGCCGGCACCTGCTCGGGCAGTGCATCGGGAATGGTGTGCAGAAACCCCACCAGAAAGACATTCTTGCGGCTGCCCCTGGCCCAGAGTGTCTTTACCGCCTCATCATCGATGAGTCCCGGCTTGAGCACCAGACGCACCGATTCGACGATGTCCCTGGGCTCTTCCTCGAAAGGCAGAAACTCGAGCAGAAAACTGGCCAGTTCAGGGCCCATTTTCCCTTCTGCGACACTTTGCTTGTCGAGCATGCAACGGGCATTGACCGATGAAGGCATGGCCCACCAGGCGCGGCGTGCCAGTTCGTCGGTGAGGCCCTTGGCATGCACCACGGCCACCACCGCTTCGGGTTCACCCAGTTTCAGCAGCCGATCCAGGCTTTCGTCCCGCGCCTGTCCCATGCGTGTCCAGCGTCGCAGGTAGATGGGGTAGCCTCCCGGGGAGCCCAGCACATGGGCGGAAATGACTTCCTTGATCTGCTTGATATATTGCTCGTCACGGCAATTGGGATTGAGCTGCACCTTGGCCTCGCCCATGGGCGAAAGCCCGTAGACGATCATTTTCGATTCATCGATGCGAATGGCTTCGATATCCTGATGCAACAGGACATTTAGGCGTAAACTGTCTTCTTGTGATAAGTCCATGCAAATTCCACAAAACAAAAAAACGTGCCGGGTGGCCGATTATACCCTGTCGAGCCTGACGGATCAGTTCAGCTGGATCCGTTGTCCCCAGGGCACCTTTTTCTTGCCCTTGACCAGCCAGATGACCGGGTAGGCCGGCATGGTTTCGGGAATATGGCCTTCGGCATCGGTGAAGTAGACCAGCAGATCAGGGCGCCGATCCAGCCGGTCGACCCAGTCGAAAATGGGCTTGAAGGCCGTGCCACCCCCACCCTGCATGTTTTCGGGTTTGGAAAATTCTTCCCAGGGTTCGTAGATCCAGGGGCCGTTGCTGGCCAGTTCGGCGTCACAGCAATGCAGGGTGATGCGGGCGCGCAGCTGGCCCTTGACTGCATCCACCTCGGAAATGAACTCCTGCATCTCACCGGCAGAGATGGAACCACTGGTATCCAGGGCTATGACGATGTCGATCTGGGCGCTGCGCAGGCTGGGGTAGATGGCCGGATCACCCCGTCGTGAGGAGGGTCGGGTGTAACTGTAGTCGTCACGGGCGATGGAGGTCATGTAATGGGCCAGCAGGTTGCGCCAGGGCAGCTCCGGCTGCAGCAGAAAATCCACCATGCGCGCCATTTCCCCGTCCAGCTTGCCGGCCTGCATGGCCTGCTGGGCGGCACCGGCCATGCGCTGTTTCCATTGCACGCTCAGATCTTCGCGTTCCTGGTGGCTCAGTGGCGGGGGCTGGGGCGCGGCGAAAGCCTGCTCGTCCACGTCCGCTTGGCTGCCTAGTCCCGGCTGATCGTCATCCGGACTCTGCTGAGACTGTTCACCGCCCTGCCCCCGCTCCTGCTTTTGCTCATCCTGCCTGTCTCCCTCTTCGGGCTGGGGCTGATTATCGGGCGAGTCCTTCTGTGGTGGCATCTGCCCCTGGGGCTTGTCGCCGTCGGAATCCGAGTCGTCATAGACATGGTTGTCCATGGGTTCGGTCTCGTCGTTCTCGTCGATGAGCGGGTAGATTTCCTCCGCTGTCATGCCATCGTAGTTGCGCATGATGAACACATTGGGCGGTGGCGTCAGACCATCCTTGACCAGCAAGGGATTGATGGCAAAGTCACAGGCCAGATCCCAGCGGCGCTTGATGCGGTGCTGACGCCGGGCAAAATGGGACAGGGCACAATGCAGGGCTTCATGGGCCAGCACGAACTGGGTCTGATCCAGGCTCAGCGCCTCGATGTATTCGGGGTTGTAATAGAAGGTTCTGGCGTCGGTGGCGGTGGTCTTGCACCAGGACGGATCGGCCTCCCTCATCGGCAGGCGCAATACTAGCGCGCCCAGAAACGGCTTGTCCAGGATCAGGCGGGTACGTGCCGCACTGAGCTTGGTTTCGATCTTGCTGATGTCCATGTCTGGCGGATCAGGCGTACAGCATCACGTCGGCCACGGCATTGGACCACTGGGCAAACTGAGGCAGGGAAAAGATGTCCTGACCGATGGCCCGGTGCATGTCCGAGACCAGCATCACCCCCATCTCCTTCTGCGGAAACACCGAGGCGTAATCGAGAATATGGCCGTGTACGGTGGCCGCCTCGTCGCTGTCCTTTGCGCGAATGGCGCGGCCCACCAGGGACGCGGCCACGGCATACTGCAGATCGATTTCTTTCGGTGCAGCAACCTTTTCCCCGCGCAGGATGGCATCGATGTCGGGCAGCTGATCCAGGTTGGTGATGAAGGCATTGAGCTCGATACCCGCCGCCGGGCCAACACAGGCCTGCATGGCGCCCAGACGCAGTTCATGATTGTTCTCGAACTTCTGCAGGGCCCGGTGGGCAAACTCCCAGGAGCGTGGTGACGGGAAAGCCACCGGATTGTGGGCCGGATCGAATTCGAACAGCAGTTCGGGACGGAAGCGCACGAAAGCGATGATGCGATCATCCACACCATTTTTGTAGGCCCACATGACCCAGTCGTCCAGATTGGTTTCGAATTCGAAATGGGAAAAGCGGTTGGCCAGCGGGGCCGGCATGGTATAGGTCACGCCCCGATCTCCCTGACGGTTGCCGGCAGCAAAAATAGCCCAGCCTTCCGGCACCTCGTAGGCGCCGAGCTTGCGATCCAGGATCAGCTGGTAGGCGGCGGCGGAAACACTGGGCGGTGCCGACGTGATCTCGTCGAGAAACAGGATGCCTTCGGGACCATGGCGTTTTGCATCGGGCAACATCGCCGGTGTCGCCCATTCCACCATCTCGCCGTTGCGAAAGGGAATGCCGCGCAGATCACTGGGTTCCATCTGCGACAGGCGGATGTCGATGAGCGGCACATCGTGCTTGGCCGCCACCTGGGCGATCATCTGGGACTTGCCCACCCCGGGCGGGCCCCAGATCATTACCGGGGTATGGTGGCCGGTACGGGTGCTGACAAATTCGGTATCGAGAATGGTGCTTAAATGGGCTGGACGCATAATTATATTCGTTAGAGTCGGATTGTTAAGGAAATAACCTAAACAACTGTTCCGGACACGAGGACAGCTGGCGAGCGGGACTGGCCTGTTTCCAGTACCGTCCTGGTCGAGCGAGTGATACATTCCGGCGGTCGACCGCCATGAAACTCACTTGAGCAGATTCATCACCGCTTCGTGTCGTGGTATTCGCAACAGCTATTTTGGCTTCATTGTAAGGCCATGGACGAGTTCAGGGATAGCTTCCATTTGCTGTAAAGGCCCGCTTGCATGCGATCCATGCGCTTCGTTTCCTTCAGCCGCATCCTGCCAGAGCCTGGGCAACCAGCAGGATAGTCGAGCAAACAGGCGAGAACAAAATCGGCTCAGAAACCGGCTTTGGCATACCACTTTTTCGCTTCTTCCTCGTTTTTCTCTACCCCGTTGCCCTGCTCATACATCATCGCCAGGGTCGTCTGGGAACCGGCCAGGCCCTGCTCGGCCGCCAAGGTGAACCACTTGATGGCTTCGGCCGGATCCTGCTTCACACATTCGCCTTCCATGTACATGAATCCCAGGCCATGCTGGGCCAGGGCATGGCCCTGATCGGCCGCTGCGCGCATGTAACGCACCGCTTCGGCGTCATTCTGGGCGACACCCAGGCCATTCTGATACATGATGGCCAGGCGGTGCTGGGCTTCGGCGTTGCCTTTTTCGGCAAACGGCCCCAGCATCTGTGCGGCGGTGGAAAAGTGCTTGGACTCAAAGGCCGACATGGCGCTGTTGAAATCAACGGCTTCGTTATCTTCTACTGACATGGTTTACTCCTGACATGCGGGGATGTCTGCCGAGACAGACACCGCCTCTGAAATTGCAGACAACACCTTCGCGGGTGTTATATTAGTGCCTGATTATATCAGGGCTTAATGCCCGATTGAAATAGTCAGGTATCGGGCAATGCACAATTTTGTGGAATTTTTGGCCCTGACAGGCGCTCCATACACGAGACATCGCGCACAACCATGCAAAAAACCGCCATCTTTCTCTTCATCCTGCTCCTGCTCAGCCCACCGCTGCTGACCAGCCCATGACAACCGGTGCTGCAAAGGGCCAATGTGCAGGCCGAAGCCGGGGTCGGGCTGGCCACCCTCAAAGCCATCCGACAGGACTTGGAAACCCTGTACCGGGTTGCCAGAAACAAGGGGTCGAGCCAGGATCGGGCCTACCTGGCATCCATGCGCGAGGGGCTTGCCCGCTAGGGGCTGAGCTGGGATGAATATTACAGTGACACCCTGCATTTTGTGCGCATGGTGGCGCAAAACAACATCCGCGCGCACAATCGGCGTGCCTACGAACAGGAAATGCGCCAGCTGCAGCGTATCGAGCAAAAACTCCTCCATTATCGGCGCAAATCTCCAGACGAATTGCTGGCCAGGCAATGACGGGCGTTGATAAAGCCCCTTGTCAACCGCCTGCAAAGTCAGAGCATGCTGAAATAACCCTGTAATAACAGCCTGTTATCCATTACAGACTGCAGGGATTACTGATTAGGGGCTAGAACCGGCGACATCACCCCCCTCTACTGGGATATACAGGAGTTTCAGCCTGCTACTGTATACTCCCGAATCGCTGATCTATGCCATATTTTTACTATGGTTTTATAGACGAGCCGGCTGGCAGCACATGGAGCAGGCCTTGAGCATCCCGACGAAACGGGATCAACACACCAAGCCTTTGTCCAGCGACCGTGCCAGGCTATGCCGGACATAGTCCTCGACACTGACGAGGCACTGAACCTATTCAGAACCCGGGTTCGATACGTTTGCATTGAACCGGGGCGTGTTAACTGGGATAATTTATTTTATAGACAGAGGAGATACCGATGAACCAAGAATACTACGATGCAGTTACCAAAATGGAAGAAATGGGTGTAGATCCTGAGTACATTCAGGGCTGGGAAGGTGGTTACGTCCACAACCCCAAGCGTGAAGAACAGCGTCTGACCGAAGCCTATGAAGCCGGTTTCGAAGATGGCCAGGCCCGTACTACCGAAAACTTTGGTAACTGGGTTAAAAAATAAGTCCGTTGAGGATTTGTTTTAAAAAGCGGAGCCGGGTAAACCGGCTCCGCTTTTTTTCTGCCCGGCTGAAAAGTCGGCTTATTTGAACAGGTTTGGCGTGGCACGCTTGAGGTGGGTCATGATTTCCGGCACTTCGATGTCCATTACCTGGGAGCTGACCCACTGCTTGTCCTTGCCACCAAACAGATCCGCGATACGGTCACCAAAAAAGCGTTTGAGGCCAAAGCTAGGGCCTTCCAGGGCGCTGTATTCGAACTGGGCGTAATCGGCCATGCGCTGATTGAGAAGATCGATGAATTCCTGCCGGTAGTCACCCGGACCGATGATATCCCGCTTGTTGTCTTCCATGTGCTTGGCACACTTCAATGACAGGGCCGTCATGAATTCCATGCGCTCGTTCTCGTCGAACTGCTCGATGGTGATGCGATCGGCCATGTGGATGGTAAAGGCCAGAAACTCGCCAATGATCTGCAACCGGTGTTCCTGACTGGTGGTATCGAAATCGGCATTTTCCATGCTCAGCACACCATTGGTGGCGATGCGCCAGGTGATGAATGCCAGCGCACCGGCAATTTCCTCGACAGAATGGGTCTTGCCTTTCTTGTTCCAACGGCTTTTTACTCGCACGATACAACCTCTTGTCTATTGAATAACGGCAATGCACAGCTTGCTGCTTGCATTCATGGCAATTAGCCACACATACTATGCCAGTATCGCTGGCATTTAAAGTGTAGTATTTTACTCGGTTATTAATCCGTAAAACAAGCTATTCTACCTTAATTCAGGGTATTCCATGAGCCAATGCAAACTTCCTGAGCTGTGTTCCACCGTGCAGAAAAACTGCCACATTGCCGATGCCATGCATGCCGGCAGCTATACCCTGTGCATCTATCTGCTGAAGATGCGCGAGTTTTACCGCTGGGAACATCACAGAAGCTTCGCCGACAACCTGGATCAGGCCACCATTGGGGACTGGCTGCGCCAGCGCGAACAACTGTGGGAAGAGCTGGAAGACCGCGAATTCGAGCCGATCCGGCTCGCTGGTCGGCAATTCGATGCCTTCGATGCCGATGCCATCAACCCGCTCATCGCCGCAGACGGTCTGATCTACAGTGCCGGCATCGGCATCCTCGGGCGGCCCCATTTCTTCCTCGGCCAGCGGCATGACACTTATCAGCATGATGACTACACCGTGTATATTTCCAGCCGTGAATATGCCCGCGACCTGAGCGCCCCGCCGGCCATGTCACAAAACCGCACCATCTTCATTCGCCGCGAATCCCTGCAGCGCATGTTGTGGGAAAAACTCGAGGAATGGCGCTGGAACCGGCCAGACAACGCCATGGCCAGGGTCGTCGAGCATTATGAATTCGATGCCGATCTGAACCGGGCACTGGATAGCATGACCGACAACGAACTCAACAGCATACTGCTGCACGAGATCGGTGAAGTCGAGGCAGGCAAGTTTCTCGGTGAAGACTGGCAGGCCATGCTCATGGAACTGCCGCACAGCAAGGCGGAACTGATGTTGCGCGCCCTGCGGGATCATATCGCCGATGCCCTTTCGACCCTGCCGGCCCTGCTCGAAGAAGAAAACAGTCCTGCCCTGCATTTTTACATGGCCAATCTCAGCAGCATGCGCAAGCACCTTTATCCGGCCTTGCAGAACGCCTACCGGCAATGGCTGGAAAATGCCAGTCTTGCCCCCCTCAAACAGCAGGTCGAACAGGGACGGCAACACTGGCAGGCCCTGGCTGAACAGAGCCTCGAACTGTACCGTCAGCAAGGTGCAGAAGCCTGCCCGGCCATCGAAACCCTGCTGGAAAAATCAATTTTGTAACCCAACTGTTGCATAATTTTTTGGATGCAGGGGCTATGGGGGCAGGATTGGAAAAATCGAGCACGGCACTGAAAATGCTAGCATGGAAGGCGCTACGCTATCCTGCACCGAAAATTTATGCAACGATTGGGGTAATACACTGTCCGCCCCTATCGGTCATTGAACAACCCCATCTGGAAACAGACATGCACAAAACCGAAAAGACCATTACTCCACTGAAAACCATTCGTGAAGTCAAACCCGGCTCCTTCATCTTCGAGCAGCCCCAGTCCCTGAGCCGGGAGCAATGCGAGGAAATGATCGCCCGCTTCGAACAGCAGACCGATGAGCAATACGCCGGACGCATTGGCCAGACGGTCAATCAGGACAGCAGCATCAAGAAAACCACCGATCTGGTGGTCAGCGGCAAGGAACACTGGAAAGACATCGATCGCATGCTGTTCCAGTCACTGGGCAAGGCTATCCGGGAATTCCGCGAGACCTTTCCCTATTTCAAGGGCCCCTTCAAGGACATGGGTTACGGCATCCAGCGTTATCAGCCCAACGAGTATTATCACTGGCACATCGATGGCGGCAGTCATGACTTCAGCCAGCGCCAGCTGGTTGCCCTGTGGTACCTCAATGATGTTCCGGGGCCAGGAGGGGAAACCGAGTTTCTCTACCAGGACGTGAAGATCAGCCCCAGGCAGGGAACCCTGGTTCTGTTTCCACCGTTCTGGACCCACGAACACCGCGCCGCCACCGTCACCGAGGGAGTGAAATACATTGCCACAACCTGGGTGGTGTTTGCCTGAAACCCGGGCTCAGCACTGCTCCCAGGGCAGGCCATGGAAACGCCAGCCGCTCAGGGTACTGCGATGATGGTTTTCATCCAGCGGCCCTTCGAAGCCTTCGTCGATGTTATAGATATTGGTCAGGCCCGACTCGACCAGCACCAGCCCGGCTTCGAGAGAACGGTTGCCACTGCGGCAGATGAGAATGATGTCGGGGCTGTGATGTTTATCGTCGATGGAGGCGCCGCCGAGGATGAGCTGGCGAACCTTGGCGACGAAATGGGGGTCGATCACCCAGTCAGGCTCATCGATCCAGGGAATGCTGATGGCGCCGACCGGATGGCCGACAAACAGAAATTCCATCGACGAGCGCACATCGATGAGCAAGGAACGGGGATCTTTTTTCAGCAGTTCAAAGGCGGGCTTTGGCTTGATGGATTTGACCTGAGTTTCGTTCATGATGGGGGGACTCCGTTATCGAAACGGCAAGAATACCGCGGACTTTACCCAGGCATGGCATAAAATTCTGCATGCAAGCTGGCAAACCCGTGCCAGAATTCATGTCATGATTGGGTCTCCTTGCCAGTATAGCAGGCCGGCGGGGACCACTTTTCCAGCCCCGGTCATGATCGACCCTTGCCCGGCTTGTCAGGAGCATCCCGTGAAATCCATCGACATCATCCCGCCCCGAACCCGCGAAGAATTCGAACAGTATTACCGGCTGCGCTGGCAAATCCTGCGCCAGCCCTGGGGGCAACCCCCTGGCAGTGAGCGGGATGGACTGGAATCCACGGCTTGTCATGCCATGGCGGTCATGACAGGGGGTGAAGTGGTCGGGGTGGCCCGCCTGCACCGGGAATCAGAAAGCCTGGGGCAAATTCGCTACATGGCAGTCAGTCCCGATTATCAGCGCAAGGGCATTGGCAGCGCCCTGCTAGACTATCTGGAAGCCCAGGCACGGCAAGCCGGAACAATCAAGCTCCAGCTCAATGCGCGCAAATCCTTCCAGCAATTCTACCGCCAACACGGCTACCGTGACCTCGGACCCGGGCCGATCCTGTTTGGACAAATCGAGCACATCCGCATGGAAAAAGACATCGCCCCAGCAATCGGCAATGACAATGGTGAAACGACAGAAACAAAGTGGTGAATTCGGGGCAGCGGGCCTTTCGCACGGTTCAGAAAAAACTATAATAGAGGCTTTTGTTCCGGATAGAGAAATATCACCATGAGCTTACCCCGCCTTAAACTGATCAGCTTCCCCCTGTGCCCCTATGTACAGCGTTCACGCATTACCCTGCTCGAGAAGAACATCGAGCACGAGGTGGAGTACATCCGCCCCGATGCCCTGCCCGACTGGTTTTTCGATATCTCGCCGCTGGAAAAGGTGCCCGTGCTGCTGGTGGACGAGCAACCCCTGTTCGAATCCATGGTGATCTGTGAATACCTGGATGAGATCACGCCCGGTTCCCTGCATCCGGAAGATCCGTTTGAAAGAGCCATCAACCGGGCCTGGATCGAATTTGGCAACGAAATCCTCGACAAGACCTTTACCCTGTTCAAGACCGAGGACGAAAAATCCCACAAACATGCCAAATCCATCATTCTCGACCGCTTCGACATCCTCGAGGAAAACCTGCAGCACAGCCCCTACTTCAATGGTGAAAGCTTCTCACTCGTGGATGCGGCCTACGCCCCCATGTTCCGTTTCTACGAAGTCACCAAAGACCTGCTGCATTTCGATGTCTACGAAGACACGCCAAAGATCAGGGCCTGGGCCGACGCCCTGCTGGCACGGCCCTCGGTCATCCAGTGCGTCCATGCCGACTTCATGGACAATCTCAAGGGGTTCCTCACCCGGCCCGATTCCTTCTTTGGCCGTTCCCTGAAGACCGATTGACGAGCCAGCGCATGGATTGCGGGCAAATCACCTCGCGGTCGATGCGCCTCCTGTCGTCGGCAGCATCCTGCAGTTCAAACCGGAAGCGCCCTGTTTGCATCGTACCAACAGAATGTGTGGCGGGATGGATGGTGCGGAACATGAAAATGGTGCGACATCCTTACTGACACAGGGAGCCCGGTCTCCACATCCCCTCTCCCGGGTTTGGGAGGGGGCCAGGACGAGGTTGATGAGTGACCTTCACCCCGCGAAACAGAGCCAGCGTTTATGGGACAGCAGTGACGCCTTGTATCCTGAACCTGATTGTCAAAACTGACTCACATCCATGATCAGTTCCGTTTCCTGGATCTCGCCATTGCTGGCCACCCTTACGCCCTTGATGCCCGGCACCCGGTTCAACAGGTAGGCCGCCATCATCACCGTGAGGTTCCTGTTTTCGGTTTCCAGTGCGGTCAGCAACCGATCGGCCACCACCTGACAGCGCTGCTCCTGGTTGGGATTGTCCACCCAGTCACGGGCCATTTGCCAACCCTTGCTCATGTCGGCATCCAGTTTGTCAAAAAATTCACCGGCATCGCTGACGATTTCGTCATCGACTTCAACCGGAAAGGTGTTTTCATCCACGACTACATTGAGGATCATAATTTACTCCGTTATTTGGGCAGACACCAAGACAAGATCAGACTCTACTAAATATACGGTAAGTGTCCGATTTAAGTGATTGATATTCGGTGTCTGCCGCAGGGATGTCTTCACGGCATCCGAATATCAATCACTTACACCGGAGGCGAGTCTGCGTTTGCCCTGGGGCAGACACGGTTTTGGCCCACTGTATTAGTAGGGTATGATATTCTACCCCGCTTTCCCTGAGAACCCCCAGAAAGGAGTATCCCCGGCATGCTGATTGAAATCCCCGCAGTGCTTTCCGCGCAAAAACTGGCCTTGGTCAAACAATTGCTGCAGTCAGGCCAGTTTGTTGATGGCAAACTGTCGGCCGGCATGGCCGCCAAACAGGTCAAGAACAACGAAGAACTCAAGACCGACACGGTGGATCTCAACCAGCTCAACAACGTGGTCATGGGCAGCCTGGTGCAACACCCCGTCTACCAAAGTGCCGCCATGCCCATCAAGGTCGCCACGCCCTTCTACGCCCGTTACACCGCCGGCATGACCTACGGCGACCATGTGGATGATCCGATCATGGGGCCTCCCCAGGGACGCTACCGTTCAGATGTTTCCACCACCGTATTTCTCAACGAGCCGGAGGACTACGAGGGTGGCGAACTGGTGATCCGAACCCCGTTTGGTGACCAGCGGGTCAAACTGCCCGCCGGCCATGCGGTGGTCTATCCCTCATCGAGCCTGCATCATGTTGCCGAAGTCACCCGTGGCGAGCGGCTGGTGGCCGTGACCTGGGCGCAAAGCATGATCCGCGATGCCGGTAAACGGGAGTTGCTCTATGAACTGAACCAGGCCCGGGAAAGCCTGCTGAAAAACCGACCACAGGAAGACGAAACCAAGCGGGTAGATGTGGCCTATGTCAACCTGATCCGCATGTGGGCCGATACCTGACAACCATCGTATCGACTTTAATAAAACCTTGTATCTGATTGTTATTAATGGATTATTCTGCATACTTAAAGTAGTTTCGAGCCATCGATTTTCTACAATAAAAAAGGGTCGCCGCGGCGACCCTTTTTTATTCAGTTACAAACCGGCTCAATAGAAGCGGGTCGAACCTTTTTCTTCGTGAGCCAGGGCATTGACCTTGTCAGCCAGCTCGGCATATTTTTCACGGTACTGATACAGTTCATGATCTTCCTGAGCTGCATAGTAGTCTGCGGCTTTTACACCGTGTTTGTGTTCGAAATCCATGAATTTCTTCTGCATTTCGAGCATTTGCTGGATCAGTTTGGATTTTTCGCTCATTGTTTCGCCTCTATATATAAAGGTATCAAATTAAATCGGTTGAATATCGAATTCGTGGGCGCAATTTATCAGTGCTGAATCCCCGTTTCCATATCCACTTTGGTCTATCTTGACAGATACCGTCAGGATTAACAGGCTGTTGAAAAACGCCGTTATTCGACAGCCTGTGTGCGGTGCAGGGAAGCACCGCCATTTTCAATGACCACAAGTCATTGAAAATGTGAGGGAACGGCAAACTGCGTTTGCCGTTCCCGGGTTGAAAAAGGCCACGGAAGGGCTTTTTCAACATCCTGTTAAGCTCCCCGGCTCAGTATCCACCCTTGCGACGACTTTCTGGCAATCCGGCAATCTGGCCGGCCTGCTTGCTGGGTTTGCCCGGGAACAGATCGTACAGCTCCTTGGAAGTAACCTTGCGTCCCCATTTCTCGCCCATGGCCTTGATCATGTTGCGATCATTGGGCTGGTTACCGTTGTTCTGGAAGTATTCCTCGCGCAGGTAGTTAATGACATCCCAGTGAGCGTCGGTCAGTTCCAGGCCTTCGCTTTTGGCGATGGCAATGGAAACATCTTCTGACCAGTCTGCCGTGTCCGCCAGATAACCTGTTTCAGTGGTTTCAATTGATTTACCATTCACTTCAATAGACATGATTTTCTACCTCGATTTCTGTGTTCAAATTCTGAATACGCGACCGGTATTTTAAAAGTTGCTAATTAAAGCAGATAATTATTGACTGGGAAACACTCCCATTTGGGAGGGGTATCGGGCAGGATTTCATCAATTCTGGGCTATCCGCGCAGGGCCATGCAGGCAAGGCACTTTCCCGCTATTCATGGCGCTTCCTTGAAAAGCATCCCCGACTCACAGGCAGACCATGATCAGGCCGAAGTCTCCTGCCTTGATCTGAACATATTGGAACAGCTGTTTGGCTGGCCGTTGAAAAACCGTGTACTTCATCCCGTCCAAGGCTCCGGCACATGAAGGTGCCAGCAAAATCAATGACTGAAAAGTCTCTGATTTCGTGAGAAAAGCAAAAATTGCACTTTTTGCCTTTTTAACAACCCGTCAGTCCGGCTGCACGGCCGTGATGCCCTTTTGTGGCAGGAACAGGCCGCAACCATAATGACGGGCCGGTCCCAGCCCCAGTTCCTGCAAGCGGATGGATTCGGTTTTTTCCAGATCAGCCAGCATCAGGCTGCGGGTAAACAGGGTTTGATCGGGCAATTCCACCCGCCCCGGCTTGCCACAGAGCATCTTGTTGACCTTGATATCCATCTGCTTCAGTTGCTCGGCCACGTCCAGCAGAAACTCGTTTTCACTCTGGTTTTCCCTGGCCACGATGTTGCGGGCAAACAGGGTCGGCAGCACACTCAGTGGCCGGGTGGTGAACTTGCCCACCGACAATTCATAACCACCGACATCCAGGGTCTGGCCAACCAGCTGGCTGGCTTCGTCCAGCCGCCCGGCGGGCAGGCGCAGGGTCAGTTTCTGGCGGCGGGACAAGAACAGTAGCTCCGTATCGGGGCGTTCCCAGCCGTTGCCCGATTCAGCACCATAAACCGGATGAATGCCTGCCAGTTCCTCATCTGCCAGCCAGGGCAGGGCCTTGTACAGGGCTTCGGCCAGCAGATAGGCATGCTCATTGGGAATGCACTTGCAGCTCAGGCTGTAGGAGACATCGACAACACTCTCAGGAACCTGGAATTCCTGCTCTTTTTCGTCCTCTTCATTCCAGAACATGTTCATAGCCTGAATCCTTATCGGTTGGCGGAGGTAAACCGGGCTTCCAGTTGTTCTTCCCAGTTGTCCGGGGTATCCGTATAGGGCGGGCGCACGTCCATCTGAAAAAACATTTCCCCTTGACGGGCTTTTTCTGCCACGGCTTCTTTCAAATCCTCGAAATGTTCGATGTCATGCCGAGCCATGACCAGTTCACTTAACCACAACATAATTCATTAACCTCAAGTTTTATTGCTTTTCCATCGATTTGGCTGTCATCTGCATATGGGGGCAATCGCACCGATTTCAAGTTCCCCAGACCCGATCGAAATACCGGGCCCGGTATAACAGGCGCTGTTTGCCCTTCGCGGCTTCATCCTCAAATTCGCTGCGGGTATGCAGGACATTGTTGCTGATCAGCCCCTGCCCCGCTTCCAGCCGATAGCGGAAGATATACGCCGAATCACTGTCGAGAAACTCGCTCAGGCAGGCTCGGGCCTCGGCTGTCACGGCATCGCCCTTCCATTGGACGCTGCGGGTTCGGGCGGTGTAGCGCATGTGCAAGAAACCCTGGCCCTGCAGTGAAAACACCGGACCGCTCTGGGCACCGCGAATTGCCACGCCCTCCGCCTCATTGGCGGGTATGGTCATCACATCGGGCTGCATCAGGGCTTCGATGTAGGCGGGCTCCGTATCACGCAGGTAAATATAGGCTATTTCCGGATCCAGCAGGGCATTGGCGCCACCGCTGGCCGCCGGTTCGACACAATGCAGGATCATCCCGCAGATCAAATGGTCCAGGGCATTGTAGTAACCATCGGTATGCCAGCTGATGGGGCGGCTGGAATACGGGATATAGGTACGATGACGGCCACCCGGCATCACCCGCAGACTGGAAATGCCATCTTCATCGGCACACAGGTTACTGTCCAGCGCCTTCAAACCCATTTGCGCCCCCAGGCTTTTTATCCTCCCCTTGTCGACCGGATCACCGGCCGGCTCGGCCAGCTGGTACACCGCCATGTTGGTTTTGCCGATCAGGCTTCGCAGCGCATTGCGCTCGGCGTCTGACAGGGCAAGCGGATCCACGATGCGGACAACATGGGCATCGAACCGTTCGGGGTAACCGGCCAGCCTGGCCTTTCGCCATACTTTATATTGCTCGTCATTCTGTAGGCAGAAAGGACTGTGTTGATTGATTTGTGTCAGTTTCATTTTGCTCCCAGGCGCTTGCATTGCACGCCATCATGGGTAGAATACACGCACCGTTTGCAGGTCATTACCCAGTAATTCACTTGGTTATGGCTGAACATGGGCTCAGGCTACAGGTTCCAATGCACACATGAACTGTGCTTTCACCAATATCCTCAGCACATTTATGCAATTGAAGGTCGCAGACCAGAAAGAAACGATTTAACCACAGATACACCATATGCCTGAATACCCAGCATGTGGTAGTAAGCGTAAGCCACTGTTAACACGGGTGTTTTGGTGATTCTGAATTTCGACCCACTGACTCGGCCAGGACGTGAAATACAGAAGCCACCCCGAGGCCATATCCACAAAGGGATAAGCCGAGGGGGTAGATTCACCCCATCAGTGAGGTTCTCGTTTAGCCTCAGTCGCCATAGACTGCGCAACAACTTTGAGATGTGGTGTCCTGCGTGTGCGGGACAAACTTAGTATTTACGTTAGTACTCACGGCTTAACCGGGTAACCCTTAAGGAGACTGCCATGGCGAAAAAGATTTATGATACTCCAATGCTTGATGAGCTGGAAAAAGGCCCCTGGCCTAGTTTTATTTCCGGTTTCAAACGTCTGCGTGATGATCACCCTGATGCGCGCATCAACGAAACCGTAGGTTCATTGTTGGGGCAACTCGAACACTCCTATGAAACTCGCAAGGGTTACTGGAAAGGTGGTACCGTATCTGTATTCGGTTATGGTGGCGGCATTATCCCCCGTTTCTCTGAAGTTGCCGATGCTTTCCCGGAATCAAAAGAATTCCACACACTGCGTGTTCAGCCTGCACCTGCCAACTACTACACAACAGACATGCTGAATCAGCTGGCTGACAGCTGGGAAAAATACGGTTCAGGCCTGATCACCTTCCATGGTCAGACAGGTAACATCATGTTCATCGGTACCACTACCGAAAACACCCAGCACTTCTTCGACGAAATCAATGAATACGGCTGGGACCTCGGTGGTGCCGGTCCTTGTGTTCGTACCGCCATGTCCTGTGTTGGTGCGGCCCGTTGTGAACAGTCTTGCGCCAATGAGCACGCCATCCAGCGTCACCTGGTCAACGAATTCACTGACGACGTTCACCGTCCTGCCCTGCCTTACAAGTTCAAGTTCAAGGTCTCCGGTTGCCCGAACGACTGCCAGAACTCTATCGAACGTTCTGACTTCTCCGTTATTGGTACATGGCGCGATGACATGAAAATCGACCAGGACGAAGTCAAGAAATTCGTTGCTGAAAAGGGTCGTCAGTATGTCCTCGATAACGTCACCAGCCGTTGCCCGACCAACTGCATCACGCTGAATGACGACGACACACTTTCTGTTGAAAACCACGAATGTGTTCGTTGCATGCATTGCCTGAACGTCATGACCAAGGCCCTTTCTCCAGGGGACGACAAGGGTGTCACCATCCTTATCGGTGGTAAGCGTACTCTGAAAATCGGTGACCTGATGGGTACCGTCGTTGTTCCGTTCAAGAAACTGGAAACAGCCGAAGATTACGAAAGCCTGGTTGAACTGGCTGGCGACATCATTGACTTCTTCGCTGAAAACGCCCTGGAACATGAGCGTACCGGTGAAATGATCGAGCGTATCGGTCTGGTCAACTTCCTCGAAGGCATCGGTGTCGACGTTGATCCGAACATGGTCAGTCTGCCCCGTCAGTCTTCCTATGTTCGCATGGACGGTTGGGACGAAGAAGCCGAAAAATGGTTTGCCCGTAAAGCGGAACAGGCAGCAGGTTAATCCCCTCTCGCGTATCGCTTGTTACGATTTATAAAGTTACGACTCAGGAGAAAATAATGGCATTAGAAGAAATGCGTTCGCCTATCGAATCAGGTTGCCCAGATGGCTTCCAGTATATGCACCCTGTAATGCGCAAGAACTTCGGGCAGTGGAAATATCACGAACATCCACGTCCTGGCGTTCTGCTCCACGTTGCCAAGAGTGGCGATGAAATCTGGACTGTCAAAGCCGGCACCCAGCGTATCCTCGACCTCTACTCACTGCGCAAGCTGACCGAGATTGGCGACAAGTATGCTGACGGTTATGTCCGTTTCACCATTCGCAGCAACATCGAATACATGGTTTCAGACGGCTCCAAGGTCGAGCCCCTGATCAAGGCCCTGACCGATGCTGGTTTCGTCGTTGGTGGTACTCGCAACTCGATTGCGATGATCTCCCACACCCAGGGCTGGCTGCACTGTGATATTCCCGGTACTGACGCCTCTGGTGTGGTCAAGGCCATGATGGATGAGTTCATCGACGAATTCACCAGCCATAACATGCCTAACCGTGTTCATATCACCACTTCCTGCTGCCAGATCAACTGTGGTGGCCAGGGTGATATCGCCATCAACGTTCAGCACACCAAGCCACCGAAGATTGCTCACGATCTGGTTGGTAACGTTTGTGAACGTCCTACCGTTGTTGCTCGCTGCCCGGTAGCTGCGATTCGTCCTGCCATGGTCGACGGTAAGCCTTCTCTGGAAGTTGACGAGAAGAAATGTATTTGCTGTGGTGCCTGTTTCCCACCTTGCCCACCCATGCAGATCAACGATCCAGAGCACTCCAAGCTGGCTATCTGGGTTGGTGGTAACCACTCCAATGCCCGTAGCAAACCGACATTCCACCGTCTGGTTGCCGCTGGTGTACCCAACAATCCCCCGCGCTGGCCTGAAGCAACTGCAATCGTCAAGCAGATTCTGGCCGCCTACAAGGAAGGCGCCAAGGATTGGGAACGTATCAATGACTGGATCGACCGTATTGGCTGGCCGCGCTTCTTCGAAGTCACGGGTCTGCCTTTCACCAAGTACCACATTGATAACTGGCGTGGTGCCCGTGCAAGCCTGAACGCTTCAACTCACATCCGCTTCTAAGGGAACGAGACTATGAAGTTTGGTATACAGGTAAATGAAGGTCCCTATACCCATGAAGCTTCCGTGTCTGCCTTGAATTTTGTCAAGGCAGCACTGGAAGCCGGTCATGAGATCTTTCGTGTCTTTTTCTATCACGATGGTGTCAACAACGGTACTCGTTACACCACTCCGCCCCAGGATGACATCAATATTGTCAATGCCTGGTCGGAACTGGCTGAGAAACACAATATCGACCTGGTCGTATGTGTGGCCGCTGCGCAACGTCGTGGTATTGTTGATGAAGGCGAACAGGAACGTAACGGGAAAGACGGCAACAACATTGCACCAGGTTTCCGTATTTCCGGTCTGGGTCAGCTGATTGAAGCTGGCATCCAGAGTGAACGTCTTGTCGTGTTTGGCGATTAATGGGGTATTGCAATGTCTGATATAAAGAAATTCATGTACGTCAATCGCAAAGCCCCGTACGGCACGATCTACGCATGGGAATCCCTTGAAGTTGTGCTGATTGGTGCTGCTTTCGAGCAGGAAGTCAGCATGGCATTTGTCGATGACGGTGTGTACCAGATCCTCAAGGGTCAGGATACGACCGAAATTGGTGTCAAGAACTTCTCACCGACCTACTCTGCTCTGGGTGATTACGACGTCAACAAGATCTATGTTGAAAAAGAGTCACTCGAAGAACGTGGTCTCACGGTAGATGATCTGCTTGATCTGAAATACGAAGACGAAGACGATGACTGGGCTGAAAAAGATTCAATCAAAGTCGTAACTTCAAAAGAACTTGCTGAGATTCTTGAACAGCAAGAAGTCGTATTGAGCTTCTAGGGGATCAGGATATGTCGACCTTACACACTATTAACAAATCACCCTTTGACCGGGCTTCACTGCAAAGCTGTCTGCGACTTGCAGCCGATGGTAACGCCATTCTTCTTTTTGAAGATGGGGTCTATGGCGCAATGAAAGGCAGTACTGTTGCGGAACTGGTCGAGAAAGCCCTGAGTAACAAAACCATCTACGTACTCGGTCCTGACATGAAGGCCCGTGGTGTCGACGAAAGCAAATTGATCGATGGAATCAAGGTTGTTGATTACAAGGGTTTTGTTGAACTGACTGTCGAGAATGACAAAGTTAACGCTTGGGTATAAAACGCTTCACGCAGTAATTAAACCAGGAGAATTATCATGCCTATCGAAGTAAACGGTAAAACGTACGAAACTGACGAAGAAGGTTACCTCGCTAACCTGTCTGAATGGACACCTGAAATTGGCGAAGCTATGGCCAAGGAAGAAGGTACCGAACTGACTGATGCACACTGGGAAGTCATCAACTTCCTGCGTGAGTACTATGAAGAATACCAGATTGCCCCGGCAGTTCGTGTTCTGACCAAAGCCATTGGCAAGAAACTGGGTAAAGACAAGGGCAACAGCAAGTACCTGTACGAACTGTTCCCCTATGGTCCTGGTAAACAGGCATGTAAATATGCCGGTCTGCCAAAACCGACTGGTTGCGTATAACCCACGCAGCTCGATAGAGGGGGAGTTCTCTCCCCCTCCATCTTTACCTTTTCATATTAACGTCGAAGGATCAGTAGCATGTCGGCCCTGTCCGTGACTTATGCGATTTTATTTTATCTGGCAACAGCCGTTCTCGTAATTGGTGTTACCAGAAAGATCATGCAGTATGCGAAAACGCCTGCTCCGTTAAAGATTCCTACCACGCCTGCTCCGGTCACCAAGCAAGGTGTGGTGCTGCGCATGGCAAGTGAAATCGTCCTTTTCAATAGCCTGTTCAAATCCAACAAGTGGATCTGGATATTCGGCTGGATGTTCCACTTTGCCCTGCTGCTTATTTTGTTACGCCACCTGCGCTACTTCACTGATCCCGTCTGGTTCTGGGTCGAACTGATCCAGCCATTTGGCAAGTATGCCTCTTTTGCCATGGTAGCCGGCCTGGCTGGCCTGTGGGTTCGTCGCATCTTCGTCGAGCGAATTCGCTACATCACTTCCCCTTCAGATCATGTGATGCTCGCATTGCTGGTTGCCATTGCCTTGAGTGGCATGACCATGAAATTCATCACCCACACCGATATCGTAAAGGTGAAAGAATTCTTCATCGGTCTGCTGACTTTCAGCATCGAACCTCTGCCGAGCGATCCGGCCCTGATCATCCATCTGACACTTGTTGTTATTCTGATGCTGGTCTTCCCCATCAGCAAGTTACTGCATGCTCCAGGCATCTTCTTCAGCCCGACCCGAAATCAGGTCGACAACCCGCGTGAGCAGCGTCATCTTGCTCCCTGGGCGGCTAAACTGGACGCTGATCGCGATTAAGAGTAGTTACTCGACGCAAATTCGTTTGAGGAAATAATAGTGGCTGATTTTGAAACACCAGAATTAAAAGAAATTCCGGAAATCCCCAAGCTCAAGGAAGGAGCAATGGCGCACAGCAAGCCATACATTGCCAAGGCCGAATTCCAGGAAGAACTGGGGTTCCCTGGTGAACTTCTGGATGACTGGAAGGAAAAAGCGATTGAAAAAATCGGTGATCTGAAAAGCCGTTATCGCTCGGTACAGGTCTTTCTCGATATCTGTGTCAAATGTGGTGCCTGTACCGACAAGTGTCATTACTTCCTCGGCACACAGGATCCGAAAAACATGCCGGTTGCCCGCCAGGATCTCCTGCGCAAGGTCTATCGCCGCTACTACACCTTTGCCGGCAAGTTCTTCGGCAAACTGGGCATTCCTGAATTCGTCGGTGCCGCCGAACTGACCAAGGAAGTATTAGACGACTGGTACAGTTATTACCACCAGTGCTCGCAGTGCCGCCGTTGTTCCGTGTTCTGCCCCTACGGCATCGACACGGCTGAGATCTCCATGGCAGCTCGCGAAATCATGGACAGCGTTGGTGTGGGCCAGAAGTACTGTAACGAAATTCTCGGCAAGGTCATGAAAATCGGTAACAACCTGGGTCTGCCCGAACCGGCCCTGGCCGATACTCTGGAAGGCCTGGAAGAGGAGGTCTTCGACGATACAGGCGTCCCTGTCAAATACCCGCTCGATGTCAAGGGTGCCGATATCCTGCTGGTAACCCCTTCCGCCGACTTCTTTGCCGAACCTCACGTGGATGGCCTGATTGGCTATGGCAAGGTCTTCCATGAAGCCGGCGTCAGCTGGACCATGAGTTCCTATGCCTCTGAAGCCGGCAACTTCGGCATGTTCATCGGCAGCTATGAAACCATGCGCCGCGCCGCCCTGCGTATCCGCAAGGCCGCCAAGGATCTGGGCGTCAAACGCATCGTCTTCGGTGAGTGTGGCCATGCCTGGCGTGTGGCCTACAGCTTCCTGAACACCCTGGCTGGACCGTTTGATTTTCTTGACCCGAATTACCCGGTACCACAGCACATCTGTGAATTTACCTATGACCTGATTCAGGAAGGCAAGCTGAAGTTTGACAAGTCTGAAAACGATCATATGACCCTGACGTTCCACGATTCCTGTAACGTCGCCCGTGGTTCACGCATGGGCAGCAAGATGAACGGTCAATTTGAAATCCCTCGCGCCGTTATCAAGGCAGTTTGCAACAACTACGTTGATATGCCGGCCGATACTATCAAGGAATCCACCTTCTGTTGTGGTGGTGGTGGTGGTCTGCTGACCGATGACCTGATGGAAATCAGGGTCAAGGGTGCGCTACCACGAATGGAAGGATATAAAACTGTCGTTGAGGACAACGGCGTGACAAATCTGGCAGCTATCTGCGCAATTTGTAAAAGTCAATTTACCAAGGTTCTGCCCTACTACGGGTTTGGCATGACCGATATCGTCAGTGTTCATCAGCTTGTCAGCGAGGCCATCATTCTCAGTGATGCGCCAAGTGAAGAGGCTGAAGACAGCGATGATAGCAGCGAATAAATACTCACGGGCCGCAAGGCCAAGCAGAAAATTTTACACAGGAGAACTGGCATGGCTACTTCCCGCGAAGATATGAAAAACGAAAACCTGACGTACCGTCGATATGAAGAGGGTGATACAGAATGGAGCAGTCTTGCCGACAAGATCTTCGTTCAGGATACCTCCTACAAATGTCCGACCTACGTGCATCGTACTCCACCATGCCAGGGCAGCTGTCCTTCTGGTGAAGACATCCGTGGCTGGCTCGACATTGTTCGTGGTCTGGAAAAACCGGTTGGCGACATGACCATGCAGGAATATGCATTCCGTCGTTCTACTGCTGCCAACCCCTTCCCTGCAGTCATGGGCCGAGTCTGCCCTGCACCTTGTGAAGACGGTTGTAACCGCAACGAAGTCGATGACCGTGTTGGTATCAACGCCGTCGAACAGTTCATCGGTGACAGCGCACTCGATGCCGGTTTCAAGTTCGAACCTGCAGCCGAGACCGGCAAGAAAGTAGCCGTCATCGGTGGTGGGCCCGCCGGTCTGGCCGGTGCCTACCAGCTGCGTCTGAAAGGCCACAGCGTTACCCTGTTCGACAATCATGAAACCCTGGGTGGCATGATGAAATACGGTATCCCCGGCTACCGTACTCCTCGCGACGTTCTCGACGGTGAAATCAACCGTATCATCGACATGGGAGTCGAAGTGAAGATGGGTGTCTGGGTAGGCAAGGACATCACTGTCGAACAGCTGGAAAAAGATTACGATGCCATTCTCTGGGCCGTGGGTGCACAGGCTGGCCGTCAACTGCCCATTCCGGGTGCCGAAGAAGCGCCAAACGTGCTGACCGGTGTCGACTTCCTTGAAGCATTCAATGATGGCCGACTGCAGCTGGTATCGGAAAAAGTCGTGGTCATCGGTGGTGGTGATACCTCCATCGACGTGGCTTCCGTTGCTCGCCGTCTGGGTCATATCTCCAACATCCCCGAAAAGGATCGTCCGGAAAACGTCGTCCTCGGCCATACTGCCCATGACGTAGCCTCATCCGCCAAGCGTGAAGGTGCCGAAGTACTGCTGCTGAGTCGTTCTCCCATCGAAAAAATGCCGGCTGCCCAGCACGAAATCGATGATGCCACCCGTGAAGGTGTTGAAATCATTGGTTGTGTCAGCCCCGTTGAAGTCATCCGTGACGACAAGGGTCGTGCCACCGCACTGAAAGTCATCAAGCTGGAAGAAGACGGCAAGACCCCCATCGAAGGTTCCGAATATGAAATCAGTCTCAGCCTGCTGGTCTCGGCCATTGGCCAGGGCGGCAAGCTCGACGGCTTCGAAGACATCGGCAACGAACGTGGTCTGATCGATGCCGATGCCAACTACCAGGTGCCCGGCAAGCCCGGCCACTTCGTCGCGGGTGACATCGTTCGTCCTCACCTGCTGACCACCGCCATTGGTCAGGCTTCCATTGCGGTCGAAAGCATCGACCACTACATGAAGAACGAAAACCTGGGCAAGCGTCCCAAGGTCGACAAGCATCACTTCGACCTGCTGCAGAAACTGCATGAAGCTGGCCTTGATCCCGAAGAGTACGATCACAGCAGTGCATGGGGTACTTCCGAAGAAAACTTCGCAGTCCACAACTTCGAAGATCGCGCCAAACAGGAAATCATCCCTGCCGACAAGCTGTTCCTGGGGCACTTTGAATATACGCCACGCATCAAACGTGAAGAAGATGTTCCTTCTTCAGACGATGTACTGGGTCACTTCCATGAGCGCATGAAAGGCCTGACTGATGAACAAGCCGTACAGGAAGCCGAACGCTGCATGAGCTGTGGCATGTGTTTCGAGTGTGACAACTGCATTATCTTCTGTCCTCAGGATGCGGTTTACCGTGTGCCGAAGAAAGAACAGACCATTGGTCGTTATGTTGCAACTGATTACACCAAATGTATCGGCTGCCACATTTGTGCAGATGTTTGCCCGACTGGCTACATCGATATGGCTATGGGTGAATAACAAGAGGGTCATTCACAGTGTCATCCAGACAACTACGACAGAAGTTTATTACCACGTTGGCAGGACTGTTTCTGGTCCTGCCGATCCTCGCACATGCTGACGGGGATTATGACAGCAAGGTTCCTGAACCAAAGGCAAAAGCCACTGAAGAGTTTGGCTGTGTTGCTCCGATCAGTGACATGCGCAAAAACCACATGGAAAAACTTCTTCACCAGCGTGATAAAACCATGCATGATGGCATTCGCACCAAGACTTTCAGTCTGGAAGAATGCATCGACTGCCACATCACACCCAAGAAAGACGGCACTTATGCCAATTTTGGTGAAGACGAATTCTTCTGTAGTAGTTGTCACAACTATGCGGCAGTGAAAGTGGACTGTTTCGACTGCCATCGAGACAAACCCGATGATGTCGAAGTTGAGCATTCGATGATTGGCAAGCCAAATCCGCACAAGAAAAATCTTGCTTTCAATCACAATAAATCTCTGACTAAGGCAATACTTGGTGAAATGACATCAGGGGGTACAGAGTAATATGAATAATAATACCGACAAGGCTCGCCGTAACTTCATGAGCAAACTGGTCGCCGCCGCAGGTGTTGCCGTGGCTCCCGGTGTCATTCTTCACCAGGTGGCCCAGGCCAAACCTGCCGATCAGCCCGTATCCAGCAAAAACCGCTGGGGTATTCTGGTCAATACGGACAAATGCGCCAGTAACTGCAATGACTGCGTCACAGCCTGTGAAAATGAAAATGGCTGGGGTTCCGGCAGTGACAATGAGCAGCTCTCATCTCCCCTGCAAAAATCACAGTGGATTCGCAAGGTCAAGCTCACCGACAACCAGACCGGTCATGTCCAGTCCCTGCCGCTGATGTGCCAGCATTGCGAAAACCCGCCCTGTGTGGATGTCTGTCCGACCGGTGCGTCGATGAAGCGCGCCGATGGCATCGTACTGGTGGACAAGCATATCTGTATCGGTTGCCGTTATTGCATGATGGCCTGCCCGTACAAGGCACGTTCCTTCATCCACGAAGAAATTCACAACCAGCGTGTCAATGCCCCTCGAGGCATCGGCACGGTCGAGGCCTGTACCATGTGTGTTGTCCGTGTCGACAATGACCAGACACCCGCTTGTGTCGAAGCTTGCGAGAGCGCCTTGATGTTCGGGGATCTGAATGATCCAGGCAGCCGTATTTCCATAGAGCTGAAGAAGAATGGCGGCGAACAGATTCGGGCTGATCTCGGTCTGAACACCGGTGTTCGTTATCAGGGTATTTAACAGAGTAGCGAGTCGTTCGTAAAATGAAAAAAATTACATTCTCGGAAATTGAAGGCTGGAGTTCCGGCTACCTTGCACTACTGGCAATTCTTGGCGCCATCGTCCTGGTTGGACTGGGTTCTGCCTTCTATATGGAACATCACGGACACTATGTGACCGGGATGAACAACCAGATCGTCTGGGGCGTACCCCATGTGTTTGCCGTCTTTCTGATTGTTGCCGCTTCGGGCGCACTCAATACGGCTTCCATTTCTTCCGTGTTTGGCAAGGTGGCCTACAAGCCCCTGGCACGCATGTCGGCCCTGCTCTCCATAGCTCTGCTGGTGGGCGGTCTGATGGTGCTGGTTCTCGACCTGGGTCGAGCCGACCGCCTCATCGTTGCCATGACCAAATACAACTTCAAGTCCATCTTTGCCTGGAACATGATCCTGTATAACGGTTTCTTTGCCATCGTTGGTGCCTACCTGTGGATGCTCATGGATGCCCGTCTGGGCAAGAAGTTTGCCAGACCGGTCGGTTTCTTCGCCTTCCTCTGGCGTCTGGCACTGACCACCGGTACCGGCTCCATCTTTGGTTTCCTGGTGGCGCGTCAGGCCTATGACGCCGCTATCATGGCGCCCATGTTCGTGGTCATGTCCTTCTCCTTTGGCCTGGCCATCCTGCTGCTGATTCTGCTGGCCTCCTACAAATGGAGTGGCCGTGAGTTTGGCGATGCCCTGTTTACCCGCCTGAAAAACCTGCTCGGCATTTTCGTTGCTGGCGTTCTCTACTTCGTCATCGCCTATCACCTGACCAACCTGTATGCCGCCGAGCACACGGGCGTCGAACACTTTATCCTTCTCAATGGGGGTATCTATTCCAACATGTTCTGGTACGGCCAGATCCTGCTGGGCAGTCTGGTTCCTCTGGCCCTGTTCTACCACCCCACCTGGGGCAAGTCCCGGCTGCTGGTTGGATTGGGTGCCGCGCTGGTAATCATCGGTGGCTGGTTCCAAATGTACGTCATCATCATCGGTGGCCAGGCCTTCCCGCTGGTTCTGTTCCCGGGCAAGACCGTTGAAAGCAGCTTCTCCGATGGGATCATCAACAGCTACACACCAACCCTGGCTGAATTTGGTCTGGGCCTGGGTGGCTTCGCGACGGCGCTGATTGCCGTGGCACTGGCAGTCAAGGTTCTGCGCCTGATGCCCACCAGTCTGGCTGATGCCGATGTCGATCCACACTACAAGAAATAGTCTGTTTTAACTGACAGCTTGTGCAACAGCGGCACTGACACATCTGGCCACTGTGGCATAAATCAAAAAAGGGGGTTAATGACTAACCCCCTTTTCCTTATGGATAGTCCTGCTATGAATCGATTGCTGATCTCGGCGGCACACAAGTCCTCCGGCAAAACCACCATCAGTATCGGTCTGTGTGCGGCACTTCATGCCGCAGGTCAACGTGTTCAGCCTTTCAAGAAAGGTCCGGACTACATCGACCCCATGTGGCTCAGCCAGGCCTCGGATCGGCCCTGTATCAATCTCGATTTCTACACCATGGAACGGGACGAAATTCTTGCCACAGTACACAAGTACGCCGCAGACAGCGACATCGCCATCATTGAGGGCAACAAGGGCCTGTATGATGGCCTGGACATCGAGGGCAGCAACAGTAATGCCGCACTCGCCCAGCTGACCTCCTCACCGATTATTCTGGTCATCGATGTCCAGGGCATGACCCGCGGCATTGCCCCGCTGGTACTCGGCTACCAGGCCTTTCAACCCGAGCTGAACATCGCCGGCGTAATTCTCAACCAGATCCGGGGGTCGCGCCATGAAGACAAGCTGCACGCCGTACTGGCCCACTATACCGATGTTCCCGTCGTCGGCGCGGTCTACCACAACCCGGCGCTGGCCATCACCGAACGCCACCTGGGCCTGGTCCCCAGCAATGAAAACCATGAAGCCCACCAGCAGATTGAATACATCGGCAAGCTGATCGGCGAGCAGGTCGATCTGGAGCAGTTACAGGCCATTGCCTGCGCTGCCACTCCACTTCCCGCCGTTGCGCCGGTTGCACAACCAAACCACCACAAAACCGACATTCGTATCGCCATCGCCCACGACAGTGCCTTCGGCTTCTACTACCCGGATGATTTGCAGGCCCTGCGTGATGCCGGGGCGGAACTGATCCAATTCAACACCATGACCGATCACACCCTGCCCAAGTG
>JAJRYG010000081.1 GCA_024275915.1 Gammaproteobacteria bacterium | reverse complement strand
TGGTTCGAGTGTCTGGAATGCACTGGGGTGTGTTGCATGGATGAAACCATCACGAAGGGTTCCCTCTCCCTCCGGGAGAGGGGGTGAGGGAATCGAAACGACCAAGAACCTTGGCGCGCGTACCGCGTCGGCAAGCAATGCAGAACGTCTACTGCTGGAAACACATGCGTCACCGTCAGCCAATGGGCTTGAAGTTTCGATGCCAGGGGCTTCATTGAGCCCTGTATTGTTGATTTTGTTTGCCCGGATGCCAAATTGATCATCGAAGCCGATGGCGGACAATAGGCTGAACAAATCGCCTGCGATGCCATACGAACAACCCGGCTGGAAGCAATGGGGTATCCACTTGAGCGTTTCTGAAAGCACGAAATACCAGGCGAACTTCCCCGTGTGCTTGAACAAATAATACAGTCTGTCCTGATTGCCCCCCCTCACCCCAGCCCTCTCACAGAGAGGGAGTTGGCATGGTGGCCATCCACAAATTCTTCTGAAGAGCCGCTTTTTTCTACCTCCAGACCCCATCAGGCCAGTTGTAGGTGTCAAGCACCTCCACGTAGTTGGCCCGTTCAAATGCTGCCGGGTCGATGGCGTTCTTCTGGCTGCTGCTGCCCTTGAGCTGGCGGATGGATTCATATTCGTGTTCTTCCAGCCAGCCTTGCAGTTCCCTGAGCAATTCTTCCAGTCGTTGCGGGCCGTGTTGCAGCAGCACACTGCACAGGTGGGTCACGTCGGCGCCAGCCATCAGTGCCTTGAGGATGTCATCGCTGGAATGAAACCCCCCGGTTACCGCCAGTGACAGGTTGACCTTGCCATACAGCAGGGCAGTCCAGCGGATGCGTAACAGGGATTCCATGGGGGAGGACAGTTCCAGCCGCGGGATCACTTCGAGTGTTTCCAGATCGATGTCAGGTTGATAAAAACGGTTGAACAGGGCCAGCCCGCTGGCACCGGCCTGTTGCAGTTGTTTTGCCATGTCGATCAGCGAGCTGAACTGGGATGACAGCTTCATGGTCACCGGCAGGCTCACATGCTGTTTGAGTTCGCTGAGCAAGTGGATATAACGCTGCTCCACGTCACGACCATTTTCGCCTTCGTTGCCGGCGACGTAATAGACGTTCAGCTCCAGTGCATCGGCACCGGCTTCCTGCAGCTGCTTGCCGTAGCGGATCCAGCCACTCATGGAGGTGCCATTGAGGCTGGCAATCACCGGAATGTCCAGCGCGGTCTTGAGCGCCTGCAGCTTTTCGAGGTATTTCTCCTGATAGCTCTGGTAGTCGTCAGGCACCGGATGGAAGCTGCCGGCCTCGGCATGGCCAAAGTCCTGTTCATGAATGAAGCGAGCCAGTTGCTGTTCCTCGCTGTCGATCTTTTCCTCGAACAGGGAATACATTACCAGTGCCGGGGCACCGGCGTCTTCCAGCTGGCGTACCGTGTCCAGGTTCTTGCTCAGGGGCGAGGCCGAAGGCACGAGGGGATTCGCCAGTTTCAGTCCCAGGTAATCGGTGCTCAGGTCAACCATGTCATGCCTCCTGTTTCTTGTTGTTCAGGCTGGCCTTGGCGACGGCGACACTCAGATCGTCACTCCAGTCCAGCTCGGACAACTGCTTGTAATAATGGTAGCGCTTGCGCACTTCCTGCTGGGATTCGGCGAGGAAACGTTCGGCATCCTCGGGGTGGGTGTGCCAGAGCATGTTGAAGCGGGTTTCGGTCTTGATGAAATCTCGATACGGAATGGACGGTTCCTTCGAATCCAGGTGCAGGGGGTTCTTGCCCTTTTCGATGCGGGCCGGATCGAAACGGAATAGGGGCCAGTGACCACTGTCGACCGCCAGTTTCTGCTGCTGGTGATTGTTGGAAAGATCCACGCCATGAGCGATGCAGGGTGAATAGGCGATGATCAGCGAGGGTCCGTTGTGAGCCTCGGCTTCGAGGAAGGCGTGCAGGGTCTGCACATCCTTGGCACCATAGGCCACATGGGCCACGTAGACGTTTTCATAATCCATGGCCAGAAGGGCCAGATCCTTCTTCGCGCCCGGCTTGCCACCGGCCGAGAACTTGGCCACTGCACCTCGGGGCGTGGCCTTGGACGTCTGGCCGCCGGTGTTGGAATAGACCTCGGTGTCCAGCACCAGAATGTTGACATTGCGCCCCGAGGCCAGCACATGATCCAGTCCGCCATAGCCAATGTCATAGGCCCAGCCGTCGCCACCGATGATCCAGACGCTCTTGCGGCACAGGTTGTCGGCCAGCCGTGACAGGCTGGCGGCACGGGGATCATCGAGTTTGTGCAGCTGCTCACGCAACTGTTCCACACGCTGGCGTTGCGCATGAATGCCAGCTTCGTCCGATTCGTCCGCATCGAGAATGCCCTTCACCAGTTCCTCGTCCAGTTTGTTCCCCAGGGTTTCGAGCAGTTCACGGGCCTGCTGGCGTTGCTTGTCAGCGGCAACGCGCATGCCAAGGCCAAATTCGGCGTTGTCTTCGAACAGGGAGTTGCTCCAGGCGGGGCCTCGGCCTTCGGGTGTGGTGGTCCAGGGTGTGGTGGGCAGGTTTCCGCCATAGATGGACGAGCAGCCCGTGGCATTGGCCACCAGCATGCGATCACCAAACAGTTGCGAGGCCAGTTTCACATAAGGGGTTTCACCGCAACCCACGCAGGCGCCGGAGAACTCGAACAGGGGTTGCAGCACCATGGCACCCTTGAGGGTGCTGATCTTCAACTCCCGGCGATCGTACTCGGGCAGGGAGAGGAAGAAATCCCAGTTGCGCCGTTCCTCTTCCAGGCGTTCGGCATGGGGCGCCATGTTCAGCGCCTTGCGGCTGGCATTGGTCTTGTCGCGGATGGGGCAGATGTCCACGCACAGGCCGCAGCCGGTGCAGTCCTCCGGTGCCACCTGGTAGCTGATGTGCAGGCCGGCGGGAAAGCCCTTGCCGATCATGGCCTGGCTGCGGAAGCCTTCGGGGGCGTTGGCCAGTTCGCTTTCGAAGTACATCTTGCTGCGGATTGCTGCATGGGGGCAGACCAGCGGGCACTTGCCGCACTGGGTACACAGATCGGTCTCCCAGACAGGTACCTCAAGGGCCAGATTACGTTTTTCGTAGGCGGCGGTGCCCAGTGGAAAGCTGCCATCGACAGGCATCAGGCTCACCGGTACCTCATCACCATGGCCATCGATGAGTCGAGCGGTAACATTCTTGACGAAGTTGGGTGTCGAGTCGGGGATGCGCAGGCCGGTCTGCCAGTCGCTGGTCACCTTGTCGGGTATGTCCACCTCGTGCAGACAGGCCAGGGTTTCGTCGATAGCCTGGAAGTTCAGTTCGACGATGCGCTGGCCCTTGCGGCCATAGGTCTTCTGTACGGCCTCCTTGATGGCGGCAATGGCCTCATCACGGGGCAGGATGCCGGAAATGGAGAAAAAGCAGGTCTGCATGATGGTGTTGATGCGCTTGCCCATGCCGGTCTTTTCTGCCACGGCATAGGCATCGATCACATGGAAATGAATGTGCTTGTCGAGGATCTGCTGCTGCATCTTCTGTGGCAGGGTATCCCAGACCGTGTCAGTGCCGGCCTGTGAGTTGAGCAGAAATACCGCACCATCGGCGGCCTTGTCGAGCATGTCATAGCGTTCCAGAAACACCGGTTGGTGGCAGGCGATGAAGCGGGCATCGTTGTCGCCAATCAAATAGGTGGAATGGATGGGTGCAGGGCCAAAACGCAGGTGAGACACGGTTACCGCACCGGACTTCTTCGAGTCGTAAACAAAATAGCCCTGGGCATGCATGTCGGTGCTCTCACCGATGATCTTGATGCTGTTCTTGTTGGCACTGACCGTGCCATCACTGCCAAGGCCATAGAACAGTGCCTGAAAGGTGTCGTCATGTGCATCGGTACGAAATGCCGGGTCCCAGTCCAGGCTGGTGTGGCAGACATCGTCGTGGATGCCAATGGTAAAGTGGTTCTTCGGTTGTGGCTGTTTCAGTTCGTCGAAGACGGCCTTGATCATCGCCGGAGTGAACTCCTTGGATGACAGTCCATAGCGCCCGCCGGTCACCCGCGGCAGGTCACCGAACTTGCAGTCACCAGTGCAGTAATGCTGGGCCAGGGCGCCCAGCACGTCTTTATACAAGGGTTCGCCATCGGCGCCGGGCTCCTTGGTGCGATCCAGCACCACAACCTGGCGGCAACTGGCGGGCAGGGCGGCAATCAGGGCGCTGGCATCGAAGGGCCGGTAGAGCCGCACCTTGATCAGGCCCACGTTCTCGCCCTGGCGATTGAGATAGTCGATGGTTTCCTCGACGGCCTCGGCGCCCGAACCCATCAGTACCAACACACGCTCGGCAGTGTCACTGCCCAGGTAGTCGAACAGGTGATACTGGCGGCCGGTGAGGCCGGCAAAGCGATCCATGGCGCCCTGGACGATGGTCGGCAGGTTTTCGTACCAGGGGTTGACGGTCTCGCGGGCCTGGAAGTACACGTCCGGGTTCTGCGAGCTGCCGCGCAGCACAGGATGGTCCGGCGACAGGGCCCGTTGGCGATGGGCGGTGATCCAGTCCTGGTCGATCATGGCAGCAATGACGTCATCATCGATGGCCACGATCTTGGCCACCTCGTGGGAGGTGCGAAAACCATCGAAGAAATGCAAAAAGGGAATCCGGCCCTCCAGGCTGGCGGCCTGGGCAATCAGCGCAAAGTCCATGACTTCCTGGGGGGAGTTGGAGGCCAGCATGGCAAAGCCGGTCATGCGCGCCGACATCACATCGCTGTGATCACCAAAGATGGAAAGGGCCTGGCAGGCCAGGGAACGGGCGGCGATGTGGAATACCGTGGGCGACAGCTCACCGGCGATCTTGTACATGTTGGGCAGCATCAGCAGCAGCCCCTGGGAGGCTGTGAAGGTGGTGGCCAGGCTGCCGGCCTGCAGGGCGCCGTGGATGGCCCCGGCCGCCCCGGCCTCACTCTGCATCTCCACCACATGAGGCACCGTACCCCACAGGTTGGCCTGGCCGCGGGATGACCACTCATCGGCCCACTCGCCCATGGGCGAAGCCGGCGTGATGGGATAGATGGCAATCACCTCGTTGAGCTTGTGGGCGATCATCGCCGCCGCCTGATTGCCATCGATGGTGAGCATCGTCTGTTTCGCCATAGCAGAACCCTCGCAGTCGCCTGTCCTAAAGATACTCGCGGCAGGGGAAGGCGTCCAGAAAATAAGAGGAATTTACCAGACAGGCTCGCGCCGGATCAGAAACCGAAGTAAATGCTCAGGTAAGTGCGCGGCAGGCGAGTAAAGTAATCGAAACCCGATTCCTGATTGGGGACATTCCTTGACGATTCGTGGGTACGCTGGCAGATATGGCGGCCTGTGCCCTGTTAACAGGCTATTGAAAAATGCCGTTATTCGACAGCCTGTGTGCGGTGCAGGGAAGCACCGCCATTTTCAATGACCACAAGCCATTGAAAATGTGAGGGAACGGCAAACCGCGTTTGCCGTTCCCGGGTTGAAAAAGTCCAGGGAAGGGCTTTTTCAACATCCTGTTAAGCGTGTTCTTGTGGGTGAAATTAAGGGTGGTTCGGTACGATTGCCAGCAGTATCACGGGTCGGGTAGGATGCCTGTCATCGGTAAAAACCAGAAAAAATGAGCAAGCGATGGCAGATCCCTACCAGAGAATCTTTTTGCTGAGCCACATGCGGGCATTTACTTCGCTGGCTGGTCACATACTGGGTACGAACCCGGCAATCAATGGTTATTATGAAATGCATATCAGTTACCGGGATGCGTCGGCACTGGACAGGCAGCTGGAGGTATACCGGGAAAATGATGAGCTCAAGCCAGGCAGCCGCTATATTTTCGACAAGCTGCTGCATGACGACTACATGCTGAATCTCGATGAGCCGGCACTGGCCGGCAGCAAGGTCCTTGTGTCGCTCATGGGGCCGGGGCAGACGATCAGGAGTATCGTCGATCTGTTTTGCCGCAAGGAAACTGAAGAACCGCTGGCCTCGCCAGAGGCCGCCACGGACTACTATATCGAGCGTGTCCGTACCCTTGCAGACTTCTGTCGTCATTCTGCGCAACGTTATGCCTATTACGATGCCGAGATGTTCCAGGCCGACCCCGAGGTTCTATTGCCTGCGCTGAGCCGCTGGCTTCAGCTTGATGAACCCCTGACCGAGCACTATCAGATATTCAGCCAGACCGGCAAGGCACGCAAGGGGGATACCTCCAGATTCATTCACAGCGGCAGGATTGACCGGACCCCAATCGATTATTCACAGGTGAGCATTCCGGCTGAGCTGCTGGAAAAGGCCGGGCAGGCCTATCAGACCGCGCGAAAGACAATCATTGCTCATGCGCTGGAATCGGTGATCCTGCCAGGAGTCTAACTTCGTTCAGGCAAACAGCCGATCCCAGGCATCCCTTTCTGTCCGGTAATTCAGCAAGGCATCGATGATCTGTTGCTTGCGTGCATGGCGATGTGCCTGTGACTGGATCTGTTGCCAGGCGAGAGACGGCTCGCCAAAATTATGCCGCACGTCGTCCATGAAGCTGCGAACCTGACCCAGGGCCTGTTTCAGATCAGGCGAATCCTGCCACCAGTGGCCAGCCTCGAATACCAATGCCTCAAGTTGCTGGCTCT
>JAJRYG010000080.1 GCA_024275915.1 Gammaproteobacteria bacterium | reverse complement strand
GAAATCGATGAGTATTGTCAACGGGTCAGTGACGAAGCGGAACAGAATGAAATCGAGTACAGCCGCGTGATTATTGTTGGTGAGCCGGAAGCGTGTCTGCTCGAAGTCAGCCAGAACGATGATTTCGACCTAGTGATCATGGGTTCACCCCGTCCCAGAGGCAAGAAAGGTCTGCGTTCACGCATGCCAACCGAACCTCTGACGCGATCCTTGCGGATCCCTCTGCTGATCGTCCCCTACCCTGATGAGTGAGCAGACCCCACCCATCGAAGCCGAAGATGCCGCCTGGGCATCGCTGAATACGCCGTTGAGTGTGGCTGAGCTGCGGGAATTCTGTGCGGACACCGAACGGCTGTTTCGCATCAACCCCATGCTGGAATTCAACAAGTGGCAGGCTCTGGGTAATAATCATTACCTTGTTGCCGGCAGAAACATCAGTCAGGATCCACCTTTCGATTTTGAGCATGAACTGCATGTCAGTATTACCGAAGAGGGTATTGAAGTCAGTTATTCTGCTGGAGTGAAAACCAGCACCCTGTTCAGGGTTGAACCGGCCCCACAGGGTTCCCGCCTGACCATTGTCGACCGTTATGACGGAATTGGCGAGGATGTGCGCAAGAAACGTCTGGCCGAGGTCGACAGGAGTCTTGTTGTCTGGGCCAATTATCTGCAAAAGTTTCTCTTGATGTGGCAGCGCTGGTCCGGTCATGGCTGGTGGCGCTGGTACATGCGGCGTGTCTGGCAACCCATGAAACCCTCGGCCCGGCGCATTACCTACATGCTGTTGTGGATCAGTGTGGTCGAGATAACCCTTATCGTACTGGGCGCGGCGATCTACTTTGTGGAATACTCCTGAATGGACGTGTTCACGATGCGGCAGGAAAAGTGTCCTTTGCCACAGGTGTCAGTTTTAAACTTGTGTCATTCCCCTTCAAGTCGAGCGAGTGTTTGAAACAGCCTGTCAGGTACCGGAAACATGTCAATACGGTTTGCCTGCAGGACACCATGTCTGGCAATATTCCACATCTTGCCGCAAGACGCGGCCACTGGAGCTCCGGGTTACAGTTCCATTGCTTGAGTTCCGGAACAAACAAGAAAACCGTTTTTATGAGCCTGTCACATAGCCATACCGTCCTGTTTCGTATCCTGTTACTGGTTGCCGTGACGATCATCACCTGGCTGGCAGTGACGGATCATCAGTACCCGCTCATCGATGATATCTACGACAAGTTCAAGCACATCTTCTCCTTCGCCGTACTGGCCTTTTTACTGGATCGCGCCTATCCCGAAACACCCTTCGACCGGGACAAGATTCTGCCCCTGTTTGCCTATGGATTCATTCTCGAACTGATTCAGCACTACCTGCCATACCGGGTTTTTTCCGCGCTGGATCTGGTGGCGGATCTTCTGGGGATCATGTTGTACATTCTGTCGCTGTCATTGTTTGAAAGCTTGAAGATGAAGAGGCGGGGGTAAAAAAAACAGATACAAGATACAAGATACAAGATACAAGATACAAGCAAACACGGCTCTGCCGCCATTCCAGCGAAGGCTTTGGGCGAGTAGTGCTGGCCTGTCGATGACGGGTGGTGGTTTCGTGGCAGCGAACTCACCTTTTCCCACAAATTCCCCCTGTCTGGATGCCAGCCTGCGCTGGCATGGAAGGGAGTTCGTGGCAACAAAGCATCCCCTTCCACTTTCCCCCGCCCACTGGATTGCGGCTCGGGGCTGCAATGATGGTACCCCCTTGAGCCTCGTCACTCGAAACTCGGCCCTCGTAACCCTGGTCCTCGTCACTAAAAGGGAGTTTATGGGGCAGCCGTGATACAAGATTCAAGAACGGATGGTTCCCGTGCAGAGCGTGGGAACCATCTATTGGATTTACTTGACGATCTCGTCGATGGTGATGGCCAGGCTTTGGCTTGAGCCGGTGGTGAGGGTGGGGCTCTTGCCCTGCAGGTCGCCGGGCTGGGAACGGGCAGTGCCGGCCTTGGAGACCCGGGCGCCGACATAGACCTTGTCGAAGTTGGAGATGCGGGCCTGGGGCATCATGGCCATGCTGTCGTCCAGGGTGACGGTGATGGGCAGATCCCTGACCTGTTTGCGCACGATGGCCAGCGGCATGGGCGAGCCGTTGGCGGCACGGGCATAGATGAACAGTGTGTCGTCGGGTTTGGCGCGGGCTTTCAGTGCCGGGTCGATGTCGACGGTGACTCGCAGGGTGGTTTTCACCGCCGGTTTCTGTGTCTGGGTGGCGGCTTGGGTCTGTTGGGCTGTTTCAGGCAGCTTGCCACCGCTTTGCTCCAGACCGGCTTTGGCCATGTCGATGCGTTTTTGCAATTCGACGGCGCCTTCACTGCCGGGGGTGTGCAACTGCATGAGCCGCTGCCAGTAGACGATGGCACCCTGGTAGTCCTCGGCCTGCAATTTGGCAGCACCGGCCAGCCACAGGGCCTTGGGATGATTGGCATCCAGCTCCAGTGCCCGCAGTACCAGCTCGGTGGGTTCGTTCATCATGTTGCCGCCGCGGATCATGGCTACCGCTTCGGCATAGTCGGTGAGCAGCTGGGGGCTTTCGCCGTTGAGGATCAAGGCGCGATCAAAGGCCCTGGCGGCATCCTGGTAACGCTTCATGAACATGTAGGAGCGGGCCAGCATGTGCCAGCCTTCGGCATTGTCGGGTTCATTCTCCAGCTTGGCTTCAAGCTGTGCCACCATCTTGTTGACATCGGGCAGGTCGGCCGAGTGGGGGTTCTGGTTCGAGGCGGTGGGGGTGGGGCGCTGGTAGTCCCCGGCCACCAGTTCCGGCAGTTCTGCCGGGTGGAGCAGCATGTAGAAACCGATGGCCATGATGGGCACGCCAAGGGCAATGATGACCGCCAGTGTGGGCGAGGTCTGTTTTTCGGCCGGGGCAGCCTGTTGGTCGTCAGCCATGTCGACGTCCTGCAGCAGGCTTTTTTCCAGTTCGGCCCGGGCCTGCTGCTTTTGTTCTTCACTGAGGTCGGGATCGGCTTCCAGCTCCTGCAGGCGTTGCTGGTAGATGCCCATGTTGATGTCGTTCTGTTGTGTTTCGGAAACCTTGTAGCGTCCCAGCAGCGGCGGCAGGATGAAGTAGAGGCCGGCCAGGACCAGCAGGATGGCAAGGCTAATAAAAAGTACCATGTTCAGTTTTCCTTTTGCTTGTCTTTCAACAACTCGGCAAGCTGTTTGCGTTCTTCTTCAGACAGTTTGGTGTCCTGCTGTTTGCTGACCTTGCGGATCACGCTCAGCAGAATGACCAAACCGATGACCACCAGCAGGAAGGGCCCGAACCAGAGCAGGTAGGTGGTGGTCTTGACCGGTGGCCGGTAGAGCACGAAGTCACCATAGCGGTTGACCATGAATTCCACGATCTCGTCATCGGTGGCGCCACTGTTGATCATCTTGTACAGTTCGCGGCGCAGGTCCAGGGCCAGTTCGGCATTGGAGTCGGCCAGCGACTGGTTCTGACAGACCAGGCAGCGCAGTTCTTCGCTGAATTTCTTGAAACGGGCTTCCTTTTGTGGATCGTCGAAATCGAAGGCGACGATGCTGGCCTGCACCGGCAGGAGCCAGATCAGTAACAGGATGCTGAAAAGTATGCGTGGTACAGGCATGATTATTCCGCCTTGAGTTTGTTGATGAGAGGCAGCAGAGTCTTCTGCCAGACGTCTTCGGTGACCGCACCAACGTGCTTGTAGCGAATGATGCCCTGCTTGTCGATGACGAAGGTTTCCGGTACTCCATAGACACCCCAGTCCATGCCTACCCGGCCATCATGGTCATAGCCAATCGAGGTATAGGGGTTGCCGCCGTACTGGACCAGCCAGCGTTTGGCATCGTTGCGTTCGTCCTTGTAGTTCAGACCATAGATGGTCACGGCATCCCTGCCGGCCAGGTACATGAGGAAAGGATGTTCGACCCGGCAGGCGGCACACCAGCTTGCCCAGACATTGAGCATGGAGACCTTGCCCTTGAGCATTTGGCTGCTGAATTTTTCGTCCGGCTTGTGCAGGCGTGGCAGGTTGAAGGCCGGAGCCGGTTTGCCGATCAGTGGCGAAGGGACCAGTTTGGGATCACGGGTCAGGCCGATGCCAAGGAATATGGCCAGAATGATGAAAAGAACCAGGGGGATTAAATAACGCGCCATGTTTTAACCTGAATGATGATTATTGATGTTTGTCGCATGGGGGGCAGAAGTCCACAGCAGGCTGAGGTGCTGTGGCTTCATTTTCCGCATGGTTGTCGCTATGCCTGCCTGTCGCTTATGCCTGGCCGGCGGCCGACGCTGTCTTGACTTTTGCGCTTGCCGCGGCCAAGCGTTTGACCGGCAGGCGGTAACGCTTGTCGGTGGCCGAGAGCAGGCCGCCAAAGGCCATGATCAGGGCGCCCAGCCAGATCCAGCGGATGAACGGCTTGTAATAGATCCGCACTGCCCAGGCATCACTGTTGGGCAGGGGTTCACCCATGGACACATACAGATCCCGGAACAGGCCGGCATCGATGGCCGCTTCGGTCATGGGCCGCCCCTGTACATAGTAGAAGCGTTTTTCCGAATCCAGAGTGGCGATCATTTTATCCCCTTCGAAGACTTCGATGTGGCCGGTACTGGCCTGATAGTTGGGGCCTTCACTCTTGCTCAGCCGGTCGAAGCGGAAGGTGTAGCCAGCCAGTTCCACGTCTTCACCGGGGGCCAGACGGATGTCCCGTTCGACACTGTAGGCTGTCGTCAGGGTCACGCCGATGGCAAACACCGCCACACCCAGGTGGGCGATGCTCATGCTGTAGAATTCCCGTGGCAGGCTGCGCAGTTTGTCGAGCAGGTTTCCGGGCTTGTTGCGGATGCGGTTCTTCAAATCGGAGAGCACACTCAGGGTGACCCACATGGCCAGGATGATACTCAGGGTCACGCCCCAGGTGAGGTGGCCGTAAAGGGCAAACAGCATGACGATGCTCAGCAGCACGCTGGCAATGGCCAGCGGCAGCAGGCGTTTGCCGATGCGTCGGGGCTCGTCTTTTTTCCAGCGCACATGCGGCCCGATACCGAGAAATACCATCAGCAGCAGCATGATGGGGATGAACACGCTGTTGAAGTAGGGCGGACCCACGGAGATCTTGCCCAGCCCCAGGGAGTCGAGGATCAGCGGGTAGATGGTGCCGAGCAAGATGGTGGCGGTGACCACCACCAGCAGGACGTTGTTGGCCAGCAGCAGGGTTTCCCGCGAGAATAGCTGAAAGTTGCCGACACTTTTTACCGTCGGGGCACGCCAGGCATACAGAACCAGGGAGCCGCCCACGACGATGCCCAGAAACAGCAGGATGAAGACACCACGGGCCGGATCGGTGGCGAAGGCGTGGACCGAGGTCAGCACGCCGGAGCGCACCAGGAAGGTGCCCAGCAGGCTGAGAGAAAAGGCGAAAATGGCCAGCAGTACGGTCCAGCTCTTGAAGCTGTTGCGTTTTTCTGCCACCGCCAGGGAATGCATCAGGGCGGTGCCCACCAGCCAGGGCATGAAGGAGGCGTTTTCTACCGGATCCCAGAACCACCAGCCGCCCCAGCCCAGTTCGTAATAGGCCCACCAGCTGCCCAGGGCGATGCCGATGGTGAGAAATACCCAGGCAATGGCGGTCCAGGGACGGGACCAGCGCGCCCAGCCGGCATCCAGCTTGCCGCCGATGAGGGCGGCGATGGCAAAGGCGAAGGCCACGGAGAAGCCCACGTAGCCCATGTAGAGCATGGGCGGGTGGATGACCAGACCCGGATCCTGCAGCAGCGGATTGAGGTCTCGGCCATCGGGCGGGATCATGGAAATGGGAATCCGATCGAAGGGATTGGAGGTCAGCAGCATGAACAGCAGGAAGCCGATGCTGATCATGCCCATCACCGAAATCACCCGGGCGACAGTGGCTTCGGGCAGGGTGCGGCTGAAACTGACCACCGCCACGGTCCACAGGGACAGCAGCAGGGCCCACAGCAGCAGCGAGCCTTCATGGGCGCCCCATACGGCGGAGATGCGGAAGGCCAGCGGCAGCGCCGAGTTGGAATTGGTGGCCACGTACACCAGGCTGAAATCGTTCTGGATGAAGGCCTGTACCAGGGCGGCAAAGGCCAGGGTCATGAAGAAAAACTGTCCCCAGGCGGTGCGGCTGGCCATGGCCATCCAGCCGGGCTTGCCCAGCTGGGCGCAGATAAGTGGAATGGTGCTTTGTACCAGTGCCAGGCACAGGGCAAGGATCAGGGCAAAATGTCCTAGCTCGGGGATCATCGGCGTGCTTCCTTATGTATTAGTTTTCTTTTATCGGGGTTGTGGCAGGGGCGTTGCTGGCCTGGGCATCCTTGATGGCCTGTGCGGCTTCCGGCGGCATGTAGTTTTCGTCATGCTTGGCCAGCACTTCGCTGGCAATGAAGACGCCGTCTTCACGCACCTTGCCCTGGGCGACGATGCCCTGCCCTTCACGGAACAGATCGGGCAGGATGCCCGTGTAGATGACCGGAACCTTTTTTACTGTGTCGGTGACTTCGAAATACACTTCCAGGTTGTTCTTGTTGCGCTTCACCGAGCCTTCCTCGACCATGCCGCCGAGGCGGAAGCTGTGGTTTTTCGGTGCCTCACCGGAGAGGATCTGGCTGGGACTGAAGAACAGGTTGATGTTTTCCTTCAGGGCCACGGAGGCCAGGGCCACGGCGGCGGCTATGCCCGTGATCAGCAGGCTGATGAGGGCGAGGCGTTTACGGCGCTGGGGGTGTTTGGGTAAAAGTCGCATAATTCGTGTCTTTGTTGGGTGAGTTGACAAAATAGGACAACAACAGGTCAGGACTTGTTCCCGGCCTGTGATGATTGTCTGTATTTGCGTCTGAGCCGGGCCAGTAACTGGCGATGCTGGCGCAGCGGTGCCAAGAGCTGCCAGAGCAGAATGGCCAGTGCCAGCCCGTAGGAGGTCCAGACATAAAAGGCGTAGCCGCCCATGTGCAGGAATTCGCTCATCAGCTTGCCTCCGTGACCAGCTGTTTGACCCAGCCGGTGTTGCGCTCCCGGTCGAGGATCTCCGCCCGGGTGCGCATGAACAGGACGAGAAAGAAGTAGATCTTGTAGGCCAGGAACATGATCAGCAGCGGGATGAGCATGCTGGTGGCCATGGCCGGTCGGTCGAAGCGGGTCACGGTGGAACCCTGGTGCAGGGTATTCCACCATTCCACCGAGTAATGAATGATGGGAATGTTCACCAGCCCCACCAGCGCCAGCACGGCACAGGCATTGGCGGCGGTGCGTTTGTCCTCGATGGCCGAGCCCAGGGCGATGAAGCCCAGGTAGAGGAACAGCAGGATCAGCTCGGAGGTCAGGCGTGCATCCCATATCCACCAGGTGCCCCACATGGGTTTGCCCCACAGGGAGCCGGTAACCAGGGCCAGAAAGGTGAAGGCGGCCCCGATGGGGGCGGCGCTGGCAGCGACGATGTCGGCCATTTTCATTTTCCACACCAGGCCGATGCCACCTGAGATGGCCATCACCATGTAGACGAACATGGACATCCAGGCGGCCGGGACATGAACGAAGATGATGCGGTAGCTCTCACCCTGCTGGTAGTCAGTGGGGGCGACGAACAGACCGGTGTACAGGCCGGCCAGCATCAGCAACAGGGTGATCCAGCCCAGCCAGGGGATCAGGCGTCCGGCAAAGGCATAGAAATGTTTGGGTGAGGCGAGTCTATGAAAAAATGACCACATAACTTTAAGGTTTTGTCCACATTCAGGCAGGCAAGCTGCATTTACGGCAGGGCATCTTATCACTCATTTTCGCCCGGTGGGCATGAGTTGGATCAAAAATGGCAAGACTGTCGAATACCCTCATTTTTCTATTGTCTCTGTCAGCGCAGGCTGATGCGCAGGGCCGCGGCAGTGGCAAAGGGCGAGAGGGTCAGGGCCAGGGCCAGCAGGGCGGCGAGAAAGTAGAGCTGACCACGGATTTCCAGCCCGGCACCGGCAGTGGCGATGGCGTTGCTGGCGAAGATCAGCACCGGAATGTACAGGGGCAGCACCAGCAGGGACAGCAGCACGCCACCGCGGCGCAGGCCCACGGTCAGGGCCACACCGATGGCGCCGACCAGGCTCAGCACCGGTGTCCCCAGGGCCAGGGTGGCCAGCAGGGCGGGCATGGCCTCGGTGGGCAGGTTGAGCAATACACCGAGCAGGGGCGAAAGCAGGATCAGGGGCACACCGGTGACCAGCCAGTGGGCCAGCACCTTGGCCAGCACCAGAATCGAGGTACTGTGCGGGCTGAGCAGCATTTGCTCCAGGGCGCCGTCCTCGAAATCGGAACGGAAGATGCTGTCCAGCGAGAGCATGGTGGCCAGCAGCGCCGCCACCCAGATCACCCCCGGCGCCAGGGTCTGCAACACCTTCGGTTCGGGACTGACAGCCAGCGGAAACAGGCTGATGACGATGACGAAGAACAGCAGGGGGTTGGCGATCTCGGAGCGGGTTCGCAGGGCCAGGGTCAGGTCTCGGCGCAAGATGACGACAAAGGCCGCCAGAAGGGAATTTGTCATGAGGCCAGGTTTACACTCGAGAGGTGGTCGGCGGACAGATCCAGCGGATGGTGTGACGTGAGTACGGCCATGCCGCCATCGAGCACATGGTGGGTGATCATGGCTTCGATCTGGCTCTGGCCCTGGATGTCGATAGCAGTGAAGGGTTCGTCGAGAATCCACAGCGGGACCGGGTTGATGAGCAGGCGCGCCAGCGCCACACGGCGCCGCTGGCCTGCCGACAGGGTACGCGAGGGCACGTCTTCGAAACCGAACAGGCCCACCTTTTCCAGTGCCTCATCTTCGCCGAGGCCGCCTTGGCCGCCCCCCAGAGCGCGGGCGACACGCAGGTTTTCCAGCGGCGTCAGTTCGCCCTTGACGCCATGATTGTGGCCAATATAGGCCAGCTCGGCCAGATATTCACTGCGGTGTTCGAGGGTATCGAGGCTATTCCAATATATAGAACCCTCATCGGCCAGGCGCAGGCCACAGAGAATGCGCAACAGGGTGGTCTTGCCGCTGCCATTGGGGCCTTCGATCTGCAGGGCCATGCCTGGCTTGAGGCTGAAGTCCAGATCGCTGAACAGTTGGCGATCTTCGCGGCTGCAGCTCAGGTTTCTGACTTCCAGGCCTTCACGGGCGGGGGCATTTGCTGGTTTCATAGACATCCGGGGAATGTACTGCGTAAAAAACTGGCACAAGCATAGCAATTTTTACCCAGGCAGAGAAAGTCGGATTACTGATACTGATCAAATGGCCGGCAGCCAGATCTGTCAGGCCCGGCTCTGCAGATGTTGATGGTGTGCATTTGCAGGCGGGGAAAAATATTTTTTCATATCCCGTTAAAGCCGTGGTCGATTGAGCCGACATTAGTTGTGTGGAAAATAATCAAAGTCAGCATGATACACACGGCCATCTGGTCAGGCTCAAACAGGTTTCCCGTATCGCCTTTTACACAGGCTTTGTTGCCGTGGCCGTGCTTGCGACCGTGTTGTGGTACTTGTCAGACGACAGCAGCACCACCTACATGGAACTCATCCAGTCCTCCATTCTGACTCGCCAGCAACTGGTACCGGTGATGCTGTTGTCGGGCCTGTTCCTGCTGGCCGTGGTGGCGTTGATCACCTGGCTGATTGCCCTGTATTCCAGTTTCCGTGTCGCCGGCCCCCTGTACCGGTTCAGTCAGAATCTCAAAACCAGTCACGAAGGCCAGCCACTCATTGGTATTCGTGATGATGACTGTCTGCACGATGTTTCGGAACAGTTGCTGGATAGCCTGCGGGGTTTCCAGGCACACAACCAGGCCATTGCCCGTCTGGCCGAACAGGCTCAGGTCAGTCTGCAGGCGGGGGATGCCAGTGAATACAGCAGGCAGGTCGCACAACTGAAGGATCACATCAGACAGGTGCGTATCGATGACTGAGCGGGGTTTCGCAACTTCAGCCAGGGGTTGGTTACCTGCTCTGGCAGTTGTGACGCTGTTGCTCGGTGTCGTCAGTCTTGCCCAGGTGGTGGCCGTCAATCCCGACCCCCACGAAGAAAACTGCATGAACTGCCATCTTGGTGGCGACAAGGTAAACGCCGACAATGCCCATCAGCTGCTCAGCAGCCAGGAAAGGCTGTGTGGCCAGTGCCATGAAAATGCCCTGCGCCTGAGTCACTCCAGTGGCTTTACGCCAACGCGGGCCATCAATCCGGCCTATCCACTGGACTGGAAAGGCGATGTCACCTGCAGTACCTGCCACGATCTGCACAATGGCAAACCGGGTCTGATGCGTGGGACAAAAAGTGGACGTGATTTCTGTCTGGCCTGCCACAAAGAACGTTTCTTCACCGAGATGCCCGATCGGGGCGCATCCATCATCAATACTGCCCACCTGGAGCGCTCGGTAAAGGGCGAACCGCTTGCCCTGGATTCCTCCTCCATCCAGTGCCTGGACTGCCATGATGGCAAGGCCGATGCCGGTCCCATGGTGCTCATCGATGCGGGGGGACTGGTGCGCCATGACGGCGGCATGAATCATCCCATCGGCAAGGAATATGACAAGTCGGCAGTTTACGGGGGCTACCGCCCCAGGCAGCAACTTACCGGGCGAGTCTATCTTCCTCAGGGACGTCTGGGTTGCATTTCCTGTCACAAGGGTTTCAGTCAGCAGCACGGGGAGCTGGTGCTCAGCAACCAGGGTTCCCGGCTATGTTTCGAGTGTCATGACATATGAATGAAGCAATTAAGACAAGTCCTACCATGGAACAGATACCGCATCGTCGTCACCGGCACTATGTCGACCGCCTGGTGCAGGGCCGCCTGCTGCTGGCCCTGTTGCTGATGGAATCGCTGTTGTTTGGTGGCGCCATGATCTGGCTGTATCTGGCGCTTGACAGCGCCATCGAAAGCAACGTGTACCGGGTGCACTTTTCCGAGTCTGGCGGACTTACCGATCTGCAGAGGGTCTACCTGTATATTCTGCCGACCTTGCTGGCGATCAATTTTATTGCCATCTGGCTGGCCGATCGGATCTGGGAAGGCCATGTCAATCACATCATCGAGGCCCTGCGTTCCCGGCTGCAAAGAATCGCGCGGCTGGATCTGCGCCATAGCCGTGACGGTCATGAATACCACCATGAAGTTCTGGATAAGGCCAGTCAGTGGCGTGAGTACGAACAAAACCGTTATCAAAAACTCAATGGGGTCATCATGGATCTGGCCGACGAGTTACCGGCAACCGACGTAGCATCGGCCGCCGGAAAGCTGGAAGAAATCCGCAGCCTGATGAAATGAAACGGAATGCGGACGAGGCCGCTGCCTTGCCCAAAGTCCTGTTTCTGGCAGAGATCCAGATTGACCGGATCCCCCCTTTCTCTGACAACTTGCCAAATTGCCCCAATCGTTGCATGAATTTTTGGCACACAATAGCGTAGCGCCTTCCATGCCAGCATTTTCAGCGCCGTGCCCGATTTTTCCCATCCTTACATTTCGGTGGGCGATGCTGCAGTTGGAAAAAACTGTGTTCGACTCTGAAAAACCTGTCTCCAAAGTCCCAGCCTCCAAACATTCATGCAGCGATGGGGTTTGGATGATCATTTCCCTGGCACTGGCAATCGCTGGCATGGCAGTCGTGCAGAACTGTCTGGCAGGATGGGCTGGGCGGAGAACATCGATATCATGATGATGAGAAGTCGAGCGATATTGTCTTGCAGGTCAGGCCGTAAGTGCGGAAACCAGTGCCCGGAATCAGCAGGTTTATAAATGTGGGTAAAAGGCGAAGGCTTCAGCAAGCCGAGCGGTTGGTCAGAGAAGGGTGATGGCGAAATGCAATGCCAAAGCCGATGGAAGTCAAATAATATCGAATATTCCCTAAAACTTCCGGGGTATTCTCCGATAACAGTTGAAGAATAAACATATTTCAAGGGCAATTATCCGCCTGGATACGGCAAGCAATGGACATCACGGGAAAACTTATCAATCTCAAACGCAACCGGGGGGCATGGATATTTCTTCTCTTTGCGACCGTGGCACTGCTGTTGAGTCAGCTGGAAACAGCCCGCTGGCTGCACTGGCTGCTGGAGGGCGGATTGCTGGCGTGGATATTCCATTTGCTGAAAAAACCGTCCGTGCAGGCAGAATCTGCACCAACTGGCCCGGTTAGGGTGGCAGTCAATGATGGTGACAGCGACTCGGCCAGTATACTGTTACAGGAACTGAGTGGAATATCCACAGAAGAACTGGGAGAGGTGCGTATCGAGGTAGAACGGGTCAGGGAACTCATGCAGCAGTCGGTCGCTGAACTGAATCAGAGTTTTACCCGTCTCAACCAGTTGATGTACCAGCAAAAGTCCATTGTCGAGGACATTGTTGAACATTCGGCGAACGACGAGCAGGACGGTGAACAGGTCAACATTTCCATCTTTGCCGATGAAGCAAGCAACCTGATGGAGCATTTTATCGACATGCTTATCATCGTCAGCAAACAGAGCATGGCGACCATGCAGCATATCGATGACATGGTGGAACACATGGACGGCATCTTCCAGTTGCTGGAAGACGTGAAGTCGATTGCTGATCAGACGAATCTGCTGGCACTGAACGCGGCAATTGAAGCAGCAAGAGCCGGTGAAGCCGGACGTGGTTTTGCCGTGGTTGCTGACGAGGTGCGGAATCTGTCCGTGCGCTCGACCACCTTCAATGAACAGATCCGCGAGCGGGTGATAAAGGCCCGGGAAGTCATGAACAAGGTTCAGGATACGGTCAGTGAAATGGCTTCCCGTGACATGAATGAGACCATTACCGCCAAGGAAAGGGTCAATGACCTGATGAACAACATTGCCGGCATTAACGAGTTTCTCGAAGGCAAGGTGAACGAGGTCTCTTCTGTGGTAGCCCAGGTTGATGCCGAGGTGGGTAATGCGGTTCGTTGCCTGCAGTTCGAAGACATTGTCACCCAGGCGCTGGGGGCGGCTGACAGGCACATTGGCCGGTACATGGAAGTTATCGAAGAAATGGAACATGCCGGTGCCTCGACAGGCCAGACCGAACTTGGCCGGTTAAATGGAACTCTTCAGGAAAAACGCAGATGCTGGAAGGAAGACAGGGGCAAGGCCGTTCTGCAAGAATCAATGCAGGAAGGTGATGTGGAATTGTTCTGAACAGTCACGAAGCAGGTCGAATCATCTCAGGAGAAGAATATGGCAATATCGGCAAAAACAACAGACAAGACAGTGACTATTTATATCAATGGTCGCTTTGACTTCTCGTCACAACGTGATTTTCGTGAGGTCTATCGACACTGCAATGAAGCAGGGCAGGTGTTTCATGTTGATATGAGTCAGACAGAATATATGGACAGTTCGGCGCTGGGCATGTTGCTGTTGTTGAAGGAACATGCAGAGTCCTGCAAGGGCCGTGCAGAAATCAGGAATCCTTCGCCCCAGGTAAAAAAGATTCTTGAAATGGTCAATTTCGACCGCCAGTTCACCATAACCTGAGAAGCAAGAACAATGAGCACCGTCATGGATGAGGCACATCTGCAGGCATCAGAAAATACAGTATCGAGAAAGCGTCATGTTGCCCTGATTGCCGACGATGACATTACCAATCGCCTGGTTCTCAAGTCCATGCTGAGAAAAAAAGGTTTCGATGTCATTGAGGCCGAGGATGGGGAGCAGTCGGTCAATCTTTTTCGTCTGCATCATCCCGATATCATCTTCATGGATATCATGATGCCGGTCATGGATGGTTACGAAGCTACTCGTCATATCAAGAATTTGAGTAACGAGGGGTTCGTGCCGATCATTTTTCTTACAGCCATTACCGATGAAAAACAACTGGCGCGTTGCATTGAAGTGGGCGGAGATGATTTTCTTACCAAGCCATTCAGGAAGACCCTGTTGAATGCAAAAATCGATTCCATGGAACGTATTCGGGAGCTGCATCGTCAGGTGGGTGGCCTGTACCGTCAGATTCAGCATGAAGAGGAAATTGCCGAACGAGTCTTCAGTAATGCGGTGACCAAGGGTAATGTCGACATCGAACAGATGGAGACCCTATTGCGTCCAGCGGCGATCTTCAGTGGCGACATGCTGTTGACAGCTTTCTCCCCTTCACGTGACATTCACATCCTGCTGGCAGATTTTACCGGTCACGGCCTGTCCGCAGCACTGGGTGCCCTGCCTGCATCGGAAGTCTTTCGTTCCATGACGGCAAAAGGCTTTGCCATTGAGGAAATCCTCAACACCATGAACAACAAGCTGCATGTTCTGTTGCCGACAGGAATGTTCATGACGGCCCAGTTTGTCAGTATCAGTCATGATCTCGACCATATTACCGTGTGTAATTGTGGAATGCCGGATATATTGCTGCTGGGAAACAGGGACAGAAAAATAAAACACCGGATAAAGTCTACAGGCTTACCGCTTGGCATCGACCCCGGTTTTGACTACTGCTCGACAAGTGAGCATGTGGGCCTGGATATCGGTGATCGGGTAGTGCTTGTCAGTGATGGTGTGCATGAGGCCAGCAATCAATCCGGGCAACTGTTTGGACGGTCTCGTTTTGAACAGGCGTTGTCTGGCCGCCAGGGTTCGATGGCGAGATTGAAGGAGGTG
>JAJRYG010000079.1 GCA_024275915.1 Gammaproteobacteria bacterium | reverse complement strand
CGCCTTGTGACTGTTGAATCGCGCTGAAAGGCTTCTGAGACTCGTGCTGCCACTGAGTTGGGCATACACCATGACCAGAAGATGATCCCAGCTACCAAATCCCTTGCTGTATTTATCCGCCTCCGTTTCTTTTGCGGCACGTGCAAAAAAACCTCTTGGTAGCCCTTTCATCAGGTCGCCAAATCGTGTATTTCTGTACATGTTGTAGATCTTTGTCTTTTTAAGTCGTCAAACAGGGTTTTAACCCTTAAAGCTTGGATCTACAACACTTTTTCCATTCAGGTTTTTTTATTCCGGACAGCAGTGAGCGAAGGCTGGAATCCAGAGAGGCTTCGGGCGAGTGTGAAGGCCTGCCGATGGCTGGAATCGGTTTCGTGGCGACGAACCGGCTCTTTTCCTCTAACCCCCCCTGCCTGGATGCCAGCCTGAGCTGGCATGATGGAATATCCCTGATCCTCGCCACTCGCCCCTTAGGATTGCGGCTCGAGAGTCACCATGACGGTATGTCTGGCGTGTATCGGCCATGGGCTGGTGTTTCAGCTGACCTGGTTTGGTTGTGGGGATGCAGGGGAAAATGGTGGCCGGGGACAGAATCGAACTGCCGACACGAGGATTTTCAATCCTCTGCTCTACCAACTGAGCTACCCGGCCCGTTGTGTGAACGACTGGATTGCCGTGCACGGGACCTGATTGAGCGGCGTATTAGACGTGATTTGCTCTCTTGCGTCAAGTTTTATTCAGTGGGGGGGGTGGAACCTTCGGGGGTCGCGGAGCCTTCACCGAAAAAGAACTTTTCCATTTCCGCTTCGAGGAATTTGCGGTGTTCGGGGTTGATGACGCTGAGACGGTTTTCGTTGATGAGCATGGTTTGCTGTTGCATCCATTGTTGCCAGGCTTCTTTGGATACGTTTTCGAAGATTTTTTGCCCCAGTTCGCCCGGGTAGGGGGCGCTGGCCAGCCCTTCGGCTTCCTTGTTCAGTTTTACGCAATGTACCATGCGGCTCATGTAACCACCTCTTTTAATTGACTTTATTGTTGATCAGCCAAGCTGTCCAACAGACCCTTGACGGGGCCGGGCAGGCCAATATCGGCCGGTTGGCGTGTGTTATACCAGACTTGTGGACGGGCTTCCATTACTCCATTGGCCAGGTGGTGGGCACGGGCGTGCAACGGTGTGATGTCGAGGTGGTAGTGACTGAAGGTGTGGCGGAAGGCTTTACCGGCTTGCAGGGTCCGGATTCCCAGTCCCAGCCACTTTTTGCACCAGTCATGCGGTTCGGCGTCAGCCGGGCATTCGGGAAGGCTCCACAATCCGCCCCAGATGCCGGCAGCCGGGCGCTGTTCAAGCAGGATGGCGCCATCGTCATTGCTCAGTACCAGCAGGGTAGCCTGACGCACCGGCAGGGTCTTGCGTGGTTTTGGCGCAGGATAGGCAGAGGGGTTGCCAAGAGCGTGAGCCTGGCAAGCCTGGGCAAGGGGACAGGCGCTGCAGTCGGGTTTGCGCCCACAGACACTGGCGCCCAGATCCATGATGGCTTGGGTGTAGTCGGCGACACGCTGCCGGGGGGTGTTGGCCTCGGCGAGCTGCCACAGGCGGTTTTCCACGGCCTTCTTGCCCGGCCAGCCTTCGATGGCGTAATAGCGGCTCAGCACCCGCTTGACATTGCCGTCGAGGATGGGATGACGCTGGTCGCGGGCCTGGGCGAGGATGGCGCCGGCGGTGGAACGGCCGATACCGGGCAGAGCCAGTACGGCATCGAAATCGCAGGGAAACTGTCCCTGGTGGCGGTCGCGGATGAGGCCCGCGGCCTTGTGCAGGTTGTGGGCGCGGGCATAATAGCCCAGCCCGGTCCACAGGTTGAGCACGGCATCCAGTGGCGCATCGGCCAGTGCCGGGATGTCGGGGAAACGCGCAATGAAGCGGTTGAAGTAGGGGATGACCGTGGCGACCTGGGTCTGTTGCAGCATGATCTCCGAGAGCCAGACACGGTAGGGACTGCGTGGTGACTGCCAGGGCAGGTCGTGGCGGCCATGATGATCGAACCAGTCCAGCAGGGCTTTATGGCTGAGACGGTTCTCCTGGTGCGGTTTGTTCGAGGCCCTGGATGATGGCAAGGGATTCTTCCAGTAGTTTGGTTTTGAATATGTAGCTGCCGATGAGAGGGGGAATCCAGAAATCGGGCACCAGCGCGGCGCTGTAGGTGACCCGGGTGTCCTCCCCCTCGGCACGAATGTACCACAGACTGCGGCTGTATTTCAGATCACTCAGTTCCGGCACCACCACGACCAGGATGTAACCATTGGGCAGTTCAGTCACCTCCTGCACCTGGATGATCTCCTGGCAGAACAGACCCTGCACGCAGCCGCTGGTGATGATGCGAACCCGGTAGTGAGGGGGGGCCTTGTACAACAGCTGGCTTTCAATGATGCTGTCGCTGAGCTGGTCGAGATGTTCGTAATCGGTGAGCCGGGCGTACACCTTTTCGGGCCTGTCCCTGATCAACATGTCGACATGCACCAGATAGCGATCCTGGTAGCTGCCCACCCTGGCACGCAGAACTTCTCCGGCATGAAGGTGCCCGACTTGCAGCGAGAGGACGAGTGCCAGCAGCCAGACAGCCGGGCTATTTGAAGAGGTTCTTGAGAGCATCGCGGGCTTTTTGCTCCAGTTCCTTGCGCTTTTTATCGACTTCACTGTTGATACGCTGTCTGGCCTTTTGTTCTTCCTTTTTCAGCTCCCGCTGCAGCAGCTGTCTGGCCAGGTTGTCGAAGTCGGGTTTGATGTTCAGGCGTTCAAAGCTGCCGGTGATATGGACGGGCAGGGCGGCCTTGTCCATGTCTTCGTAGCGTGTGCCTTTCTGGCCGGTGATCTGGGAGGTGAACTTGATCCACAGGCGGTAATCCACCGTCCTGTCGATCAGCGAGGCGCTACCCTTGCCAATGGCGCGGGCATGGGGCATGGCGGCGTGCAGGTCGTTGTTGAGTACCTTGCCATTGGTGAACACCAGGTTGCCGGTAATGCTGGAAAAGACCGTGCGTTCTTCGCTGTCGGCCGCGGGCAGTGGCTGGCCCTGCAAGCGGGCCTTGAGGCGATTTTCCATTTGCGGGATGTTGATCCCTCTGATGGCGCCATCGAGGAAGGCCAGTTTCATCTTGCCAGTGAGGCTGTGCATGATCTGCGTCGATGACAGGCCTCGCATTTTCAGGCTGGCGCTGACATTGGCCATGCCTTCGAGCTTGTCATTGTCGATGAGGTCTTTCAAAAGGGGGTTGGCCCTGACCCTGTTCAATGCCAGGGTAATCGAGGTGGTCGGTATCGACGGGCGAGCATCGAACACGACATCGGCAGTGATGTCGCCCCCATAGAGCCGGGCGCTCAGCGGCTCGATGCGAAACCGGCCCTGCTTGCTGCGAATGGGCATGCGCACATCCTGCAGGCGCAGGTTGGTGAGCTTGAGTTTCTGTACGGTCAGCAAACCATTGATATCGAAGCCGGCCAGTGCCGCCAGTGGTGGTGCCGGCCGGTCAGTCCGGTGCGGTGTTGTCTGCGCGGTTTTGGTTGTGGGTGATTTTCCGGCTGACGTTGCCGGTTTTGTCAGCGAGGTTTTTTTCAGTTGCGCTTTTGTTGTTGCCGGTTTGCGGGCGTTGCTGCCTGCTTCTTCCGGAGGCAGGTAGCGATCCATGTCCAGGGCGTCGGCGGCAAGTGTAAAACGAATGTCGGGCCGGGAAAAATCAGTCACGGCAAGCCGGCCTTTCAGGGTGGTGTCATCGAGTCGCAGCCGGAGATCACTGGCCTTGAGGCTGGAAGTGCCGGCCCTGAGTCGGGTCTGCAGGCTGAGCCGTTGCAGGGTGTTTTTCTCGTCGGCCATGACGGGCAGGCTGAGGCCCAGTTCATCTGCTATGGCGCGGGGCGAAAAGGCGTGAACCTTCAGGGTCATCACCCCGACAGGATTGTCGAGCAGTTTTGTCACCGTCAGTTTCTGGCTGCCAAGCTGCAAGTGGTTGGCCCGGATGTCAATCCGGGTGGCTTCAAGCGTCTGGCTGTCCAGATCAGCAACGAGACTTTCGGCGGTAAACCCTGTTTTCAGCGTGCCGCTTTTGAGCCATGGGGTGGTCAGGGCTTGTTCTGCTTTTATATTGCGCAAGGCAAGGCGCCGATTTTCCATGTCGGCAGTGACGCTCATGCTGAGGCTGAGCCGGGCCTTTTCAATCGGGCCGCTGCCCTGGTAAGTCAGACGGGTTTCGATATCGAAGGGTTTGCCTGCGGTATAGCGGCCAACCTGCAGGTCGATGTCGCTGAGGCTGAGATGCTGATTGGTGCTGCGATCATCCCAGTTGATGCGAGCCTGGCTGAGATTAAGGCCGGCAAGTGTCAGACCGGCCAGCATTTTGCCCAGGGTGACATTTTTGCGGCGTCCCGGGTCGGGGGCTTGCCGTGGCGGCGCTTGCTGTGCGCTTTTGGGTGTCTGGCCCTGGCGCAGATCTTCCCAGTTACCGATACCTTTGCGGTTCTTCTCGAGATTCAGCAACAGGCCATCGATGACGATGCGGTCGATTTTGAGCTGTTGATGGAAAAGGGGCATGAGTTCAACATGGACATTCAGGGTCTTGAGCCTGACCATCTCACGGGCGCTGAAGCCGGGGGCATTGCCCAGTTCAAGATCCTGCAATGACAGCCCCAGCCAGGGAAACAGGGAAAAGGAAATCCGGCCGATAGCCAGCTCTCGTCCCGTGCGGCTTTTTACCTCGTCACTGATGGGCTGGCGAAAGTCATTGGGGTCGATAACAAGGGGCAGGATAAGGGCTACGACGATGACAAGCAGAACAATACCAGCAAGGGTATAGAGTAAATATCGGAGCGCTTTTGTCATGCGTGATCCTGGCGGCCTGTTTCAGACGGAGAGAAGATCCGATGTCTGGCAAGCATACAACCAAAGCCCGGTTAAATACAGGATCGCTGTGCGCCGGACTCAATACCGGTTGCTGGCGTGTCGTGGTATTCGGAACAGCTATTCAGGCTTGCTGGCGACCGGGCGCTTGCCCGATGACAGGATCGGTGATCACACCACAGCGGTATTTCCCTTGCCACAAGGCGGGCGATATGGGTGATAATGCGAGCCATGAGATCCCGGCAACAGAGAATACGGCAAAGACGAGAAGAGTGAGGTTTGACCCAGAGGATGAACATGACAGTAACGCTCAGTGAAATCAACATCTACCCCATCAAGTCGACTCGCCGCATTGCCCTGCAGGAAAGCGAAGTCCTTGCCCGCGGCCTGCCCTGGGACAGGCGCTGGATGCTGGTGGACAGGGACAACAGGTTTGTCACCGCACGCAAGCACCCGCGCCTAGCCACGGTGCAGACCGCCATGGGAGGGGGCAAGTTGCGCATCGAGGCCGAGGGCATGGCCAGCCTGAGCATACCGATGCAGGCTCAGGCGAATGAACGAATCGAGGTGGAAGTGTGGCGGGACACCGTCGCGGCCGTGCTGGTGGGTCGGTTGGCGGACATCTGGTTCAGTGACCTGCTGGACATGCCGGTGCGCCTGGTGCAGATGAGCGATGACATCGTGCGTGCCGTGGATCAGCGCTTCGGCCAGGCGGGTGACGAGGTCAGCTTTGCCGACGGTTTTCCGCTGCTGTTGATCAGCCAGGCATCGCTGGACGATCTCAACCGGCGTCTGTCCCACCCCGTGAGCATGCGCCGTTTTCGTCCCAACATCATCGTTGCCGGTACGGAGGCCTACGACGAAGACAACTGGACACGGATTCGCATCGGCGAGGTCGAATTCGCCGGGGTCAAGGCCTGCTCCCGCTGTATCTTTACCACCATCGACCCTGATAGCGGTGAGGTGTCCGGGGATCAGGAACCCCTGCGAACCCTGGGAACCTACCGCCGTGACAGCGGCGGAGTTTACTTTGGCCAGAACATGATCCCGCGAAGTGGCGGTCGGATTCGGGTCGGCGACAAGGTCGAAATCCTGGCCTGAACCGGAGGCCGATACCGGCGTCGAGCGCAAGGGGATGGCACGCCATCATGGCTTGCACCTGGGCCCGCCACGATCAGGAAGAACAGCTCACCTGGATGGCGTCGGCCCAGTCCGGGGGGGGCTCGGCGTAGTGGGCCATCTCCGGGTGTTCATCGAATGGCGCCTGCAGCAGGGTCATGAGCCGGTCGATTTCCGAGTAATCGTTTTCCCCTGTGGCCTTGTCAATGGCAATCTGCGCCATGTAGTTGCGCAGGATATACCGGGGATTGATCCGGTTCATCTGTTCGCGGCGTTGTGCATCGCCACCGGGCTGCTGTCGCAGTCGGGTCCGGTAATCTTCGCACCATCGATCAAACTTTTTCCTGTCGATGAACATGTTGCGCAGTTCCTCGACCGGCCTTTCATCATCCTGTCCTATTGCCGACAGGAGCCGGAAGCTGCGGCTGTAGTCGGCACGGCTTTGCTGCATCTGTGCCAGCAGCTGCCGAAGCAGCGTCACGCCGGCTTCGTCCACCTTGTGCAAGCCAAGTTTTGCCAGCATGCCCTGATGGTAGTGCTGGCTGTAATGGCCCTGATAGGTTTCCAGTGCCGATTTGGCGTCCTCGATCTCGATCAGTGGGGTCAGGGCCTGGGCCAGGCAGGTGAGGTTCCACAGGCCGCTCTGGGGTTGCTGGCCAAAGGCATAACGGCCTTGGTGATCCGAGTGGTTGCAGATGAAGTCGGGATCATAGGCCTCGACGAAACCAAAAGGACCGTAATCCAGGGTCAGGCCAAGGATGGACATGTTGTCGGTGTTCATCACTCCGTGGGCAAAGCCGGCGCACTGCCACTGGGCCATGAGTTTCGCCGTGCGTTCGATGACGGTTTCGAGCAGGGCCAGGTAGGGCTTGTCGGCTTGCCTGAGTTCGGCATAGTGATGGGTGATGACGAAGTCTGCCAGTCGGCGGAGCTGATCAGGCTGGTTGCGATAATAGAACACCTCGAAGGAGCCAAAACGCACATGGCTGGGCGCGACCCGGGTCAGCACTGCGGCAGTTTCGATCTGTTCACGGTAGACTTCGTCCTGGCTGTGGGTGAGGCACAGGGCACGGGTGGTGGGGATGCCCAGCCCGTGCATGGCCTCGCTGCACAGGTATTCACGGATGCTGGAGCGCAACACGGCACGGCCGTCACCGTCCCGGGAGTAGGGGGTCTTGCCACTGCCCTTGAGCTGGATCTCCCAGCCCTGCTGGGCATGGTTGATCTCGCCCAGGGTCATGGCACGACCATCACCCAGTTGCGGCACGTAGTGGCCGAACTGATGCCCCGCATAGAGCATGGCGAAAGGCTGCATGTTGTTGACCAGTCGGGCGCCGCTGAACACCCCGATGAAGTCTTCGTCGTGCTGGATGTCACTGTCGAGTCCCAGCAGCGCGGCCACAGCGGGGTTGAAGTGAACCAGTTCGGCAGGGTTTGCAAATGGCGTGGGTTCGACAGGGGAATGGAAGTCCCCGGGCAGCTGGGCAAAGGCTGCATTAAAATCAATGTCTTTCAGTCGGGTCGGCATGGCTGGCTCTGCTGTTAAATAACCTATTATAACAGTCAGGTATTGCTTGTGCGAGGGGGAGGAGAAGGACAATCGGGCCGGGAGGCATGAAAGAATATGGAGCGGGTGATGGGAATCGAACCCACGTCTCCAGCTTGGGAAGCTGGGGTAATAGCCATTATACGACACCCGCCTTGTGTAACCCGGTACTTTACCTCAAATCAGCGTATGCTGGGCAGGGCAAGATCATACTGCCTCATATACGGTTAGCAGGCGGTTGAAAAACACCGTTATTCGACAGCCTGTGTGCGATGCAGGGAAGCACCGCCATTTTCAATGACCACAAGTCATTGAAAATGTGAGGGAACGGCATACCGCGCTTGCCGTTCCCGGGTTGAAAAAGGCCAGGGAGGGGCTTTTTCAACATCCTGTCAGTGGCCGCTGCAAGTGATTGATAGTCAGTGTCTGCCTCAGGGACGCGGCAGTCAAGTCGACAGGGATGTCTTCACCTGAATATCAATCACTTATACCGGCCGCAAGGTGAGTATACGCTTGCCCTGGTATGTTGGGTCAATCCGCATACATTTTTTCGATTTGGTCCTGGTATTTTTCCAGCACCAGGGTGCGCTTGATTTTCAGCGTCGGGGTCATCAGGCCATTTTCGATGCTCCAGGGCTCGAGGGTGGGCAGCACACGGCGCACCTTGGCGTAGCCGGGGAAATCGTGCAGGGCATCGGAGATCCGGCGCAACAGGCTGCTGTGCAGCTTCTTGTCCCCGAGACTGGTTTCATCGAAAGGATCCAGGCCATGCTCCCTGGCCAGGTTGAACCATTCCTCGCTGTTGATCACCACCAGGGCGCCGAGAAAGGCCTTGCCCTCACCGACGATCAGGGCCTGCTCGAACAGGGGGTCCAGGGCGATGGCGCTTTCCATGTCGGCCGGCGGGATCTTTTCACCATTGGACATGACGAGAATGTCCTTGATACGGCCGGTAATGTAGACGTAACCATCCCTGATGGTGGCCTTGTCACCGGTATGCAGCCAGCCGTCGGCGGTGATGAGTTCGCTGGTGGCCTTGTGGTTGTTCCAGTAGCCCATCATCACGCCAGGACTTCTGGCTAGCAGTTCTTCATCCTTGTCGATTTTCAGCGCAATGCCCGGCAGGGGCCGGCCGACACTGTAGGGATCATTCTGACGGGTCAGGTTGGTAGTGAGGACCGGGCTGGTTTCGGTCAGGCCATAGCCCTGGATCACATTGATGCCCAGGCCAACAAAGGTGCGGGCCACCTGCTTGGGCAGCGCCGCACCGCCACTAACGGCAAACTGCAACTCACCCCCGAGGCGTGACTGCAGCTTGTGGGCCACCAGTTTTTCCATCAGCGGCCAGAGGAGCAGCGTGGGCGTCCAGTAGCGGCGGCCCTGTTTGTATTCAAAGTTTTTCCAGCCCACATGCACGGCAAGATTGAACATCAGCCGGTTGACGGGGGACTGTTTTTTCAGTTGCTGATGCAGACGCTCGTAAATGCGCTCGTAGATGCGCGGAACGGAAATCATCGCCGTGGGCCTGATGGTCTGCAAGTCGTCGGCCAGTTGCTGTACCGAACGGGTATAGGCCACCATGGCGCCGCTCATCATTGGCACGTAGTAGCCCGCGGTGCGCTCGAAGGTATGGGACAGGGGCAGGAAGGACAGAAAGCGGAATTCGGGCCGCACTTCCAGGGCTTCGCAGGCGGCCTCGCTGATGGAGAGGATGTTGGAATGGCTGAGCATCACGCCCTTGGGCCGGCCGGTGGTGCCGGAGGTGTAGACGATGGAGGCCAGCTTGTGGGGATCGCCCCCACGTTCACGCAGGGCAACGGCTGTTTCGGGCAACCAGTCATAGACCCGGCGGAGGCGTTCGTCGTCTTCCACAATGGCTTCGGACTGGCTGTTGTGGATCAGGATGCGGCGGATGTCGGGCATGTCTTCCCGGTGTTCGAGCAGGGCTTTCCACTGTTTTTCTTCCTGGATGAGCAGCACCTTGCAGCCGGCATCGTTGATGATGTAGGCGATGTTGTCAGGCCGGTCGTCCGTGTACAGGGGCACCACCACCAGGCCGAGGCCCAGTGCCGCCTGCTCGAAGGCCACCCAGTCGGTGCCATTTTTCATCAGCAGGGCGACCCGGTCGCCAGTTTCCACCTCTTCTTCCTGCAGGGCCTGTTGCCAGCGGCTGACCCTGTGGGCCATGTCCTGCCAGCTGTAGTCCAGCCACTGCTTGCTGGCCCGGTCGAATTCCCTGTAGGCCGGGCTGTCGGGGCTCCGGCGGCAGCGTTCGCGGAACAGGCCGTCCAGAGTGCCGGCCATGTTGGCGGTGATGAGATTGGCGGCGATATCATTCATGGTGGTGCGGGCTCCCGTGTCCTGTGGTTATTATTGTCATGGCGATTCCGTGGGGGAGGAAGGGAAATACTACTGTGATTTGACCTGCCATGCCATACGTCGGTAGGCTATGGACCATGAAAATTATCGTCAATGGCGAAGCCAGAACCGTCACCGAACCCTACACCGCCGCCGAGCTGGTCGAGGCCATGGGCCTGACCGGCCAGCGCGTGGCCATGGAAGTCAACATGGAAATCGTGCCCCGCTCCCGCTACGGAGAATACCGCTTCAATCCTGAAGATCGTGTGGAAGTCGTCCATGCGGTTGGTGGAGGCTAAATAGCTGTTCCAAATATCCGTTCAGGGAATGCAAAGCGCCCAAGGTTCGCAAGCGTTTGGCATGACACGCCGTAAATACATCCCTGTAGGCTCGACAGCCCCATCCCTGCGGCTGACGGTCATGCCAAACGCTTGCGAACCCTGGGCGGGGTTGACAAAAATCATCTGTCGGCAAGTGAGCAGATATTTTGTAGCGGCTGTTCAGTCGTACCCCGGCCGAAGTACGGTGCAGGGAGGACGCAGGTAAAGTGCATTTCTAGCGGTGCCCTCAATACGTTATACTCCCGCTTTTACCCAACGGGGCCGGACAGGCCCTGCCCAATGCAGTTTCAGGAACCCAGCATGACAGCAATGAATGACACCCCCCTGGTCGTCGCCGGTGTGGAATACCGCTCCCGCCTGTTGGTCGGCACCGGCAAGTACAAGGACATGGATGAAACCCGCGAGGCCATCGAGACCAGCGGCGCCGAAATCGTCACCGTGGCGGTGCGGCGCAGCAACATCGGCCAGAATCCCGACGAGCCCAACCTGCTGGACGTGATTTCCCCCGACAAATACACCATCCTGCCCAATACCGCCGGCTGCTACACGGTGGAGGATGCCGTGCGCACCTGCCGTCTGGCCCGGGAACTGCTGGACGGCCACAATCTGGTCAAGCTGGAAGTGCTGGGTGACGAAAAGACCCTGTTCCCCGACATCACCGCCACCCTGGACGCCACCGAAATCCTGGTCAAGGACGGTTTCGAGGTCATGGTCTACACCAATGACGATCCCATCATCGCCAAACGCCTGGAAGACATGGGCTGCGTGGCCGTGATGCCGCTGGCCGCGCCCATCGGTTCGGGACTGGGGATCCGCAATCCCTACAACATTCTCACCATTGTCGAAAACGCCAGCGTGCCCATCCTGGTCGATGCCGGTGTCGGCACCGCTTCCGATGCGGCCATTGCCATGGAGCTGGGCTGTGACGGGGTCCTCATGAACACCGCCATCGCCGCGGCGCAGAAACCGGTTTTGATGGCCTCGGCCATGAAAAAGGCCATCGATGCCGGCCGCGAAGCCTTTCTTGCCGGCCGCATGCCCCGCAAGCGCTTTGCCAGTGCCTCCTCCCCCATCGATGGCACCTTCTTCTGAAACCGAACGGCGGCACCATTCCGTGAGCGAGCATGCCCCGGCCCACCGGCGCCGCATTCGCAGTTTCGTCAAGCGCGAAGGCCGCCTGACCAGAGGCCAGCAGCGGGCCTTGGACGAACTGTTTCCGGTCTACGGCTTCAACCTGGCCCAGGGCCGGCTGGATCTGGAAGCCCTGTTTGGCCGTTCGGCCCCCCGGGTGCTGGAAATCGGCTTCGGCAACGGCGCCTCGCTGGCACAGATGGCCGCCGACCACCCCGACACGGACTACCTGGGCATCGAAGTGCATCGTCCCGGTGTCGGCAACCTGCTGTTGCAGGTGCAGGAACGGCAACTGGACAACATCCGCGTCAGCCACGATGATGCCATCGAAGTCCTCGCCCGGCAGATCCCCGGGCAGAGTCTGGACAGCGTCTATCTGTTCTTCCCCGATCCCTGGCACAAGACCCGTCACCGCAAGCGGCGCATCGTCCAGCCGGATTTCGTCCAGCTGCTGCGTGAAAAACTCAAACCCGGTGGTGAATTCCACATGGCCACCGACTGGCAGGACTACGCCCGGCACATGATGAAGGTCATGACTGAGGCCGAAGGATTCGAAAATACCGCCAGCCCGGGCCAGTACACCCCACGCCCCGACTACCGGCCCCTGACCCGCTTCGAGCAACGGGGCCACCGCCTAGGCCATGGCGTCTGGGATCTGATCTTCCGCAGGGTGTCCTGAGCCCGTTTGCCTGCATGTCATATGACAAAGGGCAAAATCTGCTAGAATCGTTCCTGTTTGCAACAACGAATCAATAAAATCTACCTGGGGCATGGAAAATGAAAGTGATCTGGAATGTACTCGCGCTGTTCGGACTGCTGGCAGTTGGCGTCGTCGTCTACTGCGGGGTTCAGGCTTATCCCTACTGGGGCAAGTATCAACAACTGGATGAAAACGCCCACAACGTCTATCACCAGATGATGCTCAAGGTGCTGGAAACCGGCAATGCCGCCGAGGCCACCGTGTGGAAGGTCAAGGTGGACGAAGGCCTCAGCGCCGACGACGTGGACGAAACCATGAAGTTCATCGCCAACGAACACAACATCAAGAACGTCGGCGAACTGCCCCTGTACAAGCAGGTCGAAGCCATGAGCGGCAAGCCCTACCGCTTCGCCAAGATCTACATGTTCTGCAACGCCCTCACCGCCGCCAGGATGATGGACTACAGCGACGCCTTCTCCGCCTACCTGCCCTGCCGGGTCAGCCTCATCGAAGACAAGAGCGGCCAGCTGTGGATCTACTCCCTCAACATGGACATGATGATCTACGGTGGCAAACCCCTGCCTCCCGAGCTGAAGAAGGAAGCCATGAAGGTCAAGGAGATCATCCTCGACATCATGAACCGCGGGGCAGCGGGCGAGTTCTAGAAAGGCAGATAAAAGATACAAGACTAACAGGATGTTGAAAAAGCCCTTCCCTGGCCTTTTTCAACCCGGGAACGGCAAATGCGGTTTGCCGTTCCCTCACATTTTCAATGACTTGTGGTCATTGAAAATGGCGGTGCGTCCCTGCACCGCACACAGGCTGTCGAATAACGGCGTTTTTCAACAGTCTGTTAAAGTTAAAAATCAATCAGGCCGTGGCGCAGCCACTCATCCCCTTGTATCTTGTACCTTCAACCTTAGTATGTGCCTCTCACAACCACGCCGCGCCTCTGACACCGCTGGAGTCGCCGTGCACCGGCGGCAGCAGTCTGGTCGTGACATGATCGGAGAACACGAAGCGGGTCCAGATCCGTGGCACGGTTTCGTACAGCCGGGCGATGTTGGACATGCCACCGCCTAGGACGATGACATCCGGGTCGAGCACGTTGATGAGGCTGGCCAGAGCGCGGGCCAGGCGGTTTTCGTAGCGTTGCAGGCTGGCTTCGGCGAGCAGGTCGCCCTGGCTGGCGGCGGTGACGATGTCTTCGGCCCGCGGCTGTTCACCGCCGGAGGCCTGGTGGTCGCGAACGAAGCCGGGGCCTGACAGCCAGGTTTCGATACAGCCGTGCTTGCCGCAGTAACAGGCCGGTCCCGGCCGCTCGCTGTCCTCGGGCCAGGGCAGGGGGTTGTGACCCCATTCGCCACCGATGGCATTGGCACCCACCACGGGCCGGCCATCGATGGCGATGCCGCCGCCGGTGCCGGTGCCGATGATCACCCCGAATACCACCGACTTGCCGGCGGCCGCGCCGTCGGTGGCTTCGGAGACCACGAAGCAGTTGGCATCGTTGGCGATGCGCACCGTGCGTGACAGGCTGGCTTCCAGATCGGCCTGCAGGGGCTGGCCGATGAGCCAGGTGGAATTGGCGTTCTTCACCAGTCCGCTGCGGGGCGAGATGGCACCGGGAATGCCGATGCCGACGCTGCCCTGTTCGCCGGTATGGGATTCGATACGCTGGACCAGATCGTGGATGGTGGCAAGGGTGGCCGCATAGTCCTGCCGTGGGGTTGGCACCCGCAGGCGCAGAAGTTCATGGCCTGCGTCATCCATGGCAATGCCTTCGATTTTGGTGCCACCCAGGTCGATGCCAATGTGCATGTTGTCTTCCTCTTGCCGGCAGGCTGATCCCTGTCAGTCGGGCGCCGGTTGAAAATGGGCGAGTCGGATATCTGTTGTATACTAGCAGAATCATCGTCGTTGAAGCGGACCGCGGCCGGTGGCTGAGCCACCGGACTCACAGCTACCATTCTCTAGTGTCGGCAGCTTCAGCCTTCATGTCGGGGAAATGCGCCAGCGGTTGGCCAGCCAGGATATTCATGCACATCGCAACCATTGTACGTATCTGGGGCTTCTTTTCGATCGGTTTCAGTCTTACCATGCTGGTTCCTCTCGCCATCTCCCTGGGTTACAACGATGGCGAGGCCCGGCATTTTGTCTATGCCATGGGGCTGATCATGTTGCCTGGCATGCTGTTCTGGGTGGTGGGGCGGCACAATACCGATGAGCTGGCGACCCGTGACGGCTTCATGGTGGTGGCCCTGTTCTGGCTGGGGATCAGCATGCTGGCAGCCTGGCCTTTCGTGCTCGGCGCCCACCTGAATTTTGTCGATGCCCTGTTCGAGGCCGTGTCGGCCGTGACCACCACCGGCGCCACGGTGATCGTCGGTCTCGATGATCTGCCGCCCTCGGTGCTGTTCTACCGTCAGCAGCTGCAATGGCTGGGCGGCATGGGCATGATTGTGCTGGCGGTGGCGGTATTGCCCATGCTCGGTATCGGCGGCATGCAGCTGTACCGGGCCGAGGCTCCGGGACCGTTCAAGGAAGAAAAGATGACCCCGCGGCTGGCGCAGACGGCACGCCTGGTATGGATGATCTACCTGGCCATGACCGTGGCCAATGCTCTGGCCTACTGGCTGGCGGGCATGACGCCTTTCGATGCCATCTCCCACAGCCTTTCCACCGTCTCCACCGGTGGCTTTTCCACCCATGATGCCAGTCTGGGCTATTTCAACAGCCCGACCATCGAGGCCATCGCCATCGTCTTCATGCTGTTCGGGGCGATAAATTTCAGTGTTCACTATCTGGCCTGGCACAACCGCAGCCTGGCTGAATACCTGCGTAATACCGAGGTGCGCACCTTCCTCATCTTCGTGCTGGTGATCACGGTGATTGTCGGCCTGATCCTGCGCACCAGTGGCGAGTATCACACCCTGCCGCCCAGCCTGCGCAATGCCACCTTCGAGGTGGTCTCAGTGGTCACCAGCACCGGCTTCGGTACGGTGGACTTTTCCCACTGGCCCACCTTTTTGCCCACCCTGCTGATTTTCATCAGCTTCGTCGGCGGCTGTGGCGGCTCCACTGCCGGCGGCATGAAGGTAATGCGAGTGCATCTACTCATCCGCCAGGGCTTGCGCGAAATCACCCGCCTGATCCATCCCAAGGCCGTGGTACCGGTCAAGATCGGCGGCCGGGTGATGGACGACCGCACCATGGATGCCGTGTGGGGGTTCCTTTCCGTCTACGTGGCTACCTTCGTGGTGCTGATGCTCCTGATGATGTTCAGTGGTCTGGATCAGGTTTCCGCCTTTTCCGCCATCGCCACCTGCATGAACAACCTTGGTCCCGGCCTAGGCCGGGTGGCCAGTACCTTCACCGACGTCAGCGACATGGGCAAGATCATCGCCGTCATCGCCATGCTGCTCGGCCGGCTGGAAATCTTCACCATCCTGGTGCTGCTGACGCCGGAGTTCTGGCGATGAGAACAGAGACAAGATAAAGGCAGATACTCGATAAGGACAGATACTAAGGTTAAAGATACAGGAACAAGTGGGAAGGGTCGCGGGGCAGCGAACGGCCATGGTGCCATCCCGTATCCTCCCTGGATGCCAGCCTGCGCTGGCATGACGAGCAAAGGCAGATACTCGATAAAGACAGATAAAAGTTAAAAGTTGAAAATCAATCAAGTCGTGGCGAAGCCACACATCCCCTTATAGCCTGTATCTTTAATCTTGCATCTGATTCTCTCCCGTGATGATGACGGTGTCATCGTGGCGGTAGGCCGGCGAACACTGGCAGAGGATGTGCAGGTCTTGCTGGCCGGTGTTTTCGACACAGTGGGGCGTGCCGGGCGGGATGCAGATGATGTCACCGGACTGGACGGGGAAGTGTTCCTCGCCCAGGGTCATGTTGCCGTGGCCGGTGGTGAGGTAGTAGATCTCTTCGCTTTGCCGGTGCAGGTGCAGGTGGGTACGCTGGCCGGGTTCGACGATGGCCTCGGCGAGGCTCTGCTTCTTGTTGCCATGCACATCGGGGTGCATGAGTTCACGGATGCGTGAGCCGTCACGGGTGACATAGGATTTTGCGGTCGCAAAACGACTGATGACAACCTTCATTGCAGGCTGTAATAGTAGTTGATGACCTTCCAGTTGTAAGGCACGCGTACCAGGATATAGGGCTGGGTCCTGGCCTGGCTGACCAGGCTGTCCTTGTCCGGTTTTTCCACATGCACATAGACCTGCCATTCGCTGGTGGCATCGATGATGCGATCCACCCTGATGCGGTAACCCCCGGTGGGTTGCTCGCCCAGAAAGATGGCCAGCACCGAATACTTGTTGAAGTCGATGTCCGGCAGATCCTCGGCCTTGCGATTGAGCCCCTTCCATACCGCCAGGAATCGCTGCCTGTCACCGATTTCCATGCCCATGCTGTCGGTGTAGATGCTGTGGGTCCCCGAGGCGATGTGCTTGAAGGGGATGCGCTGGCCATCCTCGTAGGTGCCGGCGCAGGCGGCAAGCAGCACCAGGCCGAAGGCGAGAACAATGAGTCGATGGGGTGTCACTTTGTGGCTTCCTCGCTGTGGTAAATGTGGTCCAGGCGAATGGACAGGGTTTCATCGCCGCGGCGGATCAGCAGGTATTCCCGCCCCTGCCGGGTTTGCAGGTCGACGGGCAACACCACCTCGTCGAAATTCCGGCCGCTTTCATCCTGCCATGATAAACGCAATTTCTGTCCGTGCATAATTGCAAGTTCATAGGCGCTGTGCTGTGCGCAGGAGATGGGTTGGTAGTCACGGCTATTCATTTTCCTGTCGCACCTCGAGTCGCAACACCTGCCCGGCCGGATCCAGTTCAAGCAGAAATTCGATGGGCTGGCAGCAGATCTGGCAGTCTTCCGTGTAGTACTGGCTCCCGGCGATGCCGTCCAGCCTGGTTTCGAAGCTGGCGCCACAATAGGGGCAACATATGCTTGCCGTGTGCATGTCAGCGCGGCTTCTGCTCGCGGGCCTCATCGGCCAGAAACAGACCGAGCAGATCGTTGAGAAACTGCTGGCCTTGAGGGGTCGGGCGGATGCGCTGTTCGGTCGTTTCAATCCAGCCCTTGTGCTCGGCCTTGCGCAGTGGGGCCTCGGCGAGGATGAAATCCAGTCCCGTGTGCTGTTCGAACAGGGACGGGGTGAAGCCCTGTTTCAGGCGCAGGGTGTTCATCATGAATTCCAGCAGCATGTCCTGGCTGTCGAGGACGCGCTGTCCGGCGATGCGTCGGTCAGAGTTCGCCGCATCGAGGTAGGCCTTTGGCTGCCTGAGTTTCCACTGGCGGGAAACGCGCCGGGCCTGGGCGTCGCTGATCTTGTCATGGGCTCCGGCACCGATGCCGAGATAATCGCCAAACTGCCAGTAATTGAGGTTGTGCCGGCACTGGCGATCGGTGCGGGCATGGGCGGAGATCTCGTACTGGTCGAACCCGGCTTGCGCCAGGCGCAGCTGGCCCTGCTCCTGCATCTGCCAGGCCAGATCCTCGTCGGGCAGCGTGGGCGGCTGATGGTGGAACAGGGTATTGGGTTCGAGGGTCAGCTGGTACAGGGAGATGTGTGCGGGTTCGAGATCGATGGCCGTCTGCACGTCTTCCCCTGCCTGGGCCAGGCTCTGGCCGGGCAGGGCAAACATCAGATCCAGGTTGAAGTTGTCAAAGCCGGCACCGTGGGCCGCTTCGGCGGCGGCAATGGCCTCGCCTCGGCCGTGGATGCGGCCCAGGGCCTGCAGTTGATCGTCGTGGAAGCTCTGCACGCCGATGGACAGCCGGTTAATGCCGATGGCGCGGTATTCACTGAACCGCACCTGTTCCAGAGTGCCGGGATTGGCTTCCAGGGTGATCTCAAGGTCGGCGGCGAGATTCAGTCTGGCACGCAGATCACCGAGCAGGCGATCCAGGCTTTCGGGACTGAACAGGCTGGGCGTGCCGCCGCCCATGAAGATGCTGTGGATGCGGCGTCCCCAGATGCGGGGCAGTTCCTGCTCCAGGTCGTCGACCAGGGCCTGGTTATAGGCCATTTCGTCAAAATCCGTACCTTTTTCATGGGAATTGAAATCACAATAGGGGCACTTGCGTACACACCAAGGAAAGTGAATGTACAGGGAAAGTGGTGGCAGACGGGTAATGGCGGGCATGGGCCGGATTATACCCTGTCGTCGTCAGTCGGGGCTTGTCGGAGCGTCAAAAAAGCTGGGGGCCGAGGAGACCCCCATAAGCGGTCATGGAGATAATGCCAGCTGTTCACTGGTATTAAGATGTCACGCATAAGGAGAGCGCAACGGTACTGAATACGCTGATTCCAAGGTGGAATCACAAGACGTCTCCAGTGGGAAAAGACTATATTTTGATCAGGGGAAATCTGCAATCGACTTTGTTGATCTGGATCAGCTTGCTCCGACAAGTCAAGCAAATGGTGTGCAAGGCCGGGGACAAAAGCATCTTGACAGGTTGTTGAAAAGTGCCGTTTTTCAGCAGCAGGTCAAAGCGCCGGCAGGCTGCGGAAAAAGCCCGATTCAGGCAGGCTTACACCCATGGCGAGGATCTGCTCGCGCTGCTCGTCCAGCAGCTCG
>JAJRYG010000078.1 GCA_024275915.1 Gammaproteobacteria bacterium | reverse complement strand
TCAAGATACAAGTGGAAAGACATCACGGCTCCGCGTCATTCTGGCGCAGGCCAGAATCCAGGCTGGGCTGGGGGTGCCGGTACTGTCGTTCGTTGCCACCGTCACCCGCCCCATCGTCACTCGCCCTTTGCCCCTCACTGACTTGACCCTGCCTGGGTGCGCTCCTATGATGCCTCGCAGGCCAAGAGCCTGCTCATTTGTTTGTAGACACCAACCGAGACACCACCATGACCGAACAGAATCCCACTGGCTGCTGTGGCGGCAGCACCTGCGACACCGAAGAAAGCGCAACTGGCGCCGATGATATCCGTAACCAGGTACGCGACAGCTACGCCAAGGTCGCGGAAGCCAGTAACCAGGGGCAAGGCTGCGGGGTGGAATCTTCCTGCTGCGGGGTGTCCGCCGATCTGGACATCAACACGCTCAATTCCCTGCGTCTGGGGTACAGCGAGGCGGATCTGGCCGCCACGCCCGAAGGTGCCGACATGGGGCTGGGCTGTGGCAACCCGCGGGCCATCACCAGCCTGCAGGCTGGTTACACGGTGGTGGATCTGGGCAGTGGTGGCGGTTTCGATGTCTTTCTGGCGGCACGTGAAGTGGGAGAACAGGGTCGGGTCATCGGCATCGACATGACCCCCACCATGATCAGCAAGGCCCGCAACAATGCGCACAAGGCCGGCTTCGGCAATGTGGAATTCCGGCTGGGTGAAATCGAGCACCTGCCGGTGGCCGACAATTCGGTGGACGTGATCATTTCCAACTGTGTCATCAATCTGTCGCCCGACAAGCCCCAGGTGTTCAGGGAGGCATTCCGGATCCTCCGCACCGGAGGCCGGCTGGCCATTTCCGATGTGGTTGCCACCATCGAACTGCCCGACGAACTGAAAAACGATCCGCAACTCTATGCCGGTTGCATGGCCGGTGCCCCGCTCATCGAGGATCTGCAGGCCATGCTCGAAGACGCCGGGTTCGAGAACATCCGCATCAGCCCCAAGGATGCGTCCCGTGAATTCATCAAGGACTGGGCGCCGGGTACCGGCATCGAGAACTATGTACTGTCGGCCTACATCCAGGCGGTCAAACCGTGAGTGAAGCCTTCGTCCCCGGCCAGCGGGTGATCAGTGATCCCGAACCGGAACTGGGACTGGGCACCATCAATTCCGTGGAGCACCGTACCGTGCAGGTGGTGTTTCCGGCCAGCAACGAAGTGCGGGTCTATGCCCGCGCCCAGGCGCCCCTGCACCGGGTACGTTTTTCTGCCGGTGATCAGATCAAGGATCACGAAGGCCGGGAACTGAAAATCACCCGTGTCTCCGATCACCAAGGGCTGCTCACCTACCACTGTGAAGACGAGCAGGGGCAGGCGGTGCATCTGGAGGAAACCCACCTCAACGATCTGACCAGGCTCAACAAGCCGCAGGATCGGCTGCTGTCGGGACAGCTGGACAGTGAAAACTGGTACCGGCTGCGTTTCGAAACCCTGCAGCAGCAACAGATCCTCTACCCGTCTCCGGTCTACGGACTGTGTGGTCCACGGGTGAGCCTGTTGCCCCACCAGTTGTACATCGCCCACGAGGTCGCCAGGCGCAATGCACCGCGTGTACTGCTGGCCGATGAAGTGGGCCTGGGCAAGACCATCGAAGCGGGCCTGATCCTGCATACCCAGCTGATCACCCGGCAGGCACAGCGGGTACTGCTGGTGGTGCCCGAGGCACTGATCCACCAGTGGCTGGTGGAAATGCTGCGCCGTTTCAACCTGTCGTTCAACCTGTTCGATGAAGTCCGCTGCGAGGCCCTGGCGACAGACAATACCAATCCCTTTGTTTCCGAACAGCTGGTGCTGTGCAGTCTGGACTTCTTCATGCAGCACCCCCAACGCCAGCACCAGGCCATCGAGGCAGGCTGGGATCTGCTGGTGGTGGACGAAGCGCATCACCTTCAATGGCAGCCCGAGGCCGCCAGTGACGAATACCGTTTCGTCGAACAGTTGAGCCAGCGAACCGAAGGCCTGCTGTTGCTCACCGCCACTCCGGAGCAACTGGGGGCGGCCGGTCACTTTGCCCGCCTGCGGCTCATCGACCCCGATCGGTTTCATGATCTCGATGCCTTTTTGCACGAGGAAGAGGCATACAAACCGGTGGCCGAAGCGGCCAGCGAACTGCTCGACAGCAGCCACCTTTCCGACACCACCATCGCCACACTGAGCCAGACCCTGGGGCAGGATGCCCGCGCACTGATCGCCATCATCAACGATGACAGCCAGGATGCCGACAGCCGGGAGCAGGCCCGCGACAGTCTGTTGCACCAGCTGCTGGATCGTCATGGCACGGGACGCGTGCTGTTCCGCAACACCCGCAGCACCGTCAAGGGCTTCCCCCTGCGCGAGGTATTCGGCTATGCCCTGGAAGAGCCGGCCGAATACCGGCTCATCCATGAGCACCTTGACAGCGAGGACACCCGGGCGGCCTTCAGTGAAAACTTCGGCCTGCCCTTCGCCCGTCTGCTGCTGACCCCGGAGGTGATCTACACCACCCTGAAAACCCTTGGCGCCCGGGGAATCAGTGAAAAGCCCGAATGGTTCCAGTGTGATCCACGCATCGGCTGGCTGGCGGAAAAGCTCCGGCAACTGAAGAAACAGAAGGTCCTGGTGATCTGCGCCGAAGCCGACACGGCGCTGGACATCGAGGCCGAACTGCGCAACTGTTACGCCTTGCGGGTTAGCGTTTTCCACGAGGGCCTGAGCATCATCGAACGGGATCGGGCCGCCGCCTGGTTTGCCGACATGGAAGAAGGCGCCCAGGCCCTGATCTGCTCGGAGATTGGCAGCGAAGGCCGCAACTTCCAGTTTGCGCATCACCTGATCCTGTTCGATCTGCCGCTCAACCCGGATCTGCTGGAACAGCGTATCGGCCGGCTGGATCGCATCGGCCAGCGCCACACCATCGAGATCCATGTACCGTTTCTGCGCGAGACCGCCCAGCAGGCCATGTTCCACTGGTACCGCGATGGCCTGCAGGCCTTTACCCGCACCTGCCCGGCTGGCACCGGTGTCTACAAGGAAGTCGAGCCCCGCCTGCACGAAACCCTCGAAGCCAGGCCGGTCAGCGCCGAACTCATCGACCGGCTTGTAGAAGAAACCCGGCCGGTCTTCGACGTCATCAACAACCGCCTGCAGGAGGGCCGCGACCGGCTGCTGGAACTCAACTCCTACCGCAAGGAAGAAGCCGAACACATCTGCCAGTTGATCAGCGAACAGGACCGGGACCGCAGGCTGAGCAACTATACCCTGCGCATCTGCGATGCCTACGGCGTCGAGGTGGAGGATCATTCCAGCCACAGCTACATTCTGCGCCCGGGGGATCACATGCAGGTGCATCACTTCCCCGAATTGAAAGAGGAAGCCGTGACCATCACCTTCGACCGGGAAACGGCCCTGGTTCACGAGGATCGCTGGTTCATGAGCTGGGAACATCCCATGCTGGCCGGGATCTTCGACATGCTGCTTGGCAGTGAACGGGGCAATGCCTGCCTGAGCGTCTGTCAGGTGCCGGGGCTGGCCACCGGCTCGCTGCTGCTCGAATGCCTGTACAGCCTCGAGGTGATTGCCGATCGCAAACTCAGGGCCAGTGATTTTCTGCCACCCACCGTGTTGCGCATCCTGGTCGACAGCCACGGCAAGGAACTGTCCGGGCGCCTCGACATGGATGATCTCACGGGCATGCCCGTGAAGCTGGGCAAACACACCATCAACCAGATCATCCAGAGCCAGAGCGAACCGTTGCGCAAGTTGCTGGTTCTGGCCGAACAACACGCACAACAGCAAGGCAGCCCCCTCGTCGAGCAGGCCACCGGCAGGATGAAGCAGCGGCTGACAGAAGAGCTGGAACGGCTACAGGCACTGAAGAAGGTCAACCCCGGTATTCGTGACGAAGAAATCGAATTCATTGCCCACCGCCAGCAGGCTCTGGAAGATGCCCTTGCCAGTGCGCAATTACGGCTCAACGCCCTGCGCCTGATCATCGCCGCCTGAGCCATAGGGAAATCGGCTGGAGTCGGGTAGAAAAAACCCCCACGGGAAAAAACAGCCCTTTCCTGTCTCGGCTCGATGATGACTTCCCGGTCTTCCAGTGGCATGGTGATGGCTTTTCCATCCCCGCAGGGGCACAACAGCTGTTACGCAATGACTGTCATGAAAATCAGGCTTTCAGTATCGGCAATATGCTCGCCTTGCAGTTTCATCCGGAAATGACCTCAGCCATGATCCGTGACTGGATCCAACGAAGCAAACCTGAAACAGATTCACCCTGCAGCCAGAGAGTAGCCGACATGCTGGCCGGACTGGATGAACGAGTGGCCCGACTGAACCGCATTGCAGAAACGCTGCTCCTGAACTGGCTTGGGCACATGTCAGCCTGACTTTCACATGGGGCACCTGCCATGAATAAAAAATCCGGCCTCACCCTTGCTGACAGAATTGCCGCAGCCTTTGTCATGTTGCTGGCCTCGTTCCTGACTGCCTTATTTCTTTACTTCATCCTGCTGCTGTTCT
>JAJRYG010000008.1 GCA_024275915.1 Gammaproteobacteria bacterium | reverse complement strand
GGCCTTTCCGGCCCTGACCAGATCCTCGGCCGTTGCATCCCCCAGACTGGGAATGGGTTCGGAGCGGTACCAGGCATAAGCCTGAAATGGACTCCCGCTCCAAATGTCGCCCGGTTGATGATCATAACCATGTCACGCAGGCGCTTTTGAGATGCCTTCGACTGTAAACGCTCCCGCTTGCTGATGGCGTCGACGGAAAGTCCACTCAGCTCTGCAATCTCCTTGATGGTGGTATGGAAGATTTCGGCGACGTCTTTCGGGCTGATAAAGCCCGTTTCATCAAGGAGTTGTGTCTGCATAGCCCTTTGCCCGTTATTTCGCCTATTTATAGGGTCATATTGTAGGGCATAGAGTGGGGGATGCAAGTATAGCCACGCGGAGGCTGGGGTAGGATGACTCGCCCTTCGGGATCAACGAGAATGGGCGCGTTCCGGGTTAACATCCCCCATTGGGAAAAGAATCACCCTTAATTAACGGATAGAACGGATGCCCGACTCAGTCAACTTCCATTTTCTGCATGAATATGACCCGGTATTCCTGCAGCTTGCTTCCGCTGCAGAGCAGGCTTTCGCGAGCGATCCCAATACGACACTGATCAAACTCCGTCAGCTGGGCGAGGCATTGGCACAAGATCTCGCCGCCCGATCGGGGACCACTTTTGACGAAACCACCACCCAGGCCGACCTGCTCTGGAAACTCCATCGCGAGATACGCCTCGACCCGACCATCCGCGAGATCTTTCACACCTTGCGCATCGAAGGCAACAAGGCCACCCATCAATTTTGCACCCGGCACAGGGATGCCATGGATGGCCTGAAAATGGCCCGCGCCCTGGCCGTGTGGTACCACCAAAGCTTCGGCAGGCAGGGAACGAAGTTTAAACCGGGCCCCTTTACACCACCAAAGGATCCCAGCCACCAGCTTCGCAGCCTGCAAACTGAAATCGACCAGCTCAAGGCGCAACTGGCCGACTCAAGCCAGCAACTGGAATCCAATCAGCAACTGGCAGAATTGATTACCCGCGAGAAAGAAGAATACGCCGTACTGGCGGAACAGATAGATGCAGAAGCACGAACCTATGAACAGCTGGCAATGGACGCCGAGGCTGAGCTGAATCGGCAGAAAACAGCGTTTGAACGCCGGCTCGCGGAGCTTCAGTCCAGTCAAAAAACGACACCCCCCGATACCGGCAAGGTCATCAAGGAAACCCAGCAGGCCTCTGCCGCCTTTACCTTGAATGAAGAACTGACCCGCATCTTCATCGACCAGCAACTGATCCATACAGGCTGGCTGGCTGACTCGCAGGAGCTGACCCACAAAAAAGGCGCACGCCCGGAAAAGGGCAAGAATCTCGCCATCGCCGAATGGCCCACCGCGGGCCGGCAGTCAGCCGACTATGTGCTTTTCGCCGGCCTGACACCGATCGCCATCGTTGAGGCAAAACGTGAAAACACCCATGTCGCAGGAAAGATACGTCAGGCCGAACGTTACGCCGCCGGTTTTTCTCCCACGGCCACCATGGCCCCCGCATGGGACATGGAAGGCCGCACCATCGCCTGGCCCAGAGGCGAAGAAGGACACTACCAGATACCCTTTGCTTACTCCTGTAATGGCCGGCCGTTTATCAAGCAGCTCGCCGAGCAATCGGGGACCTGGTTCCGTGACCTGCGCGAACCCGCCAACCTGGCCAAACCGCTGCAGAAGTTTCACTCCCCCAAGGGCCTGCTCGACCGCCTGACACGCAGCAAGACCGCCGCAGAGGAAAGGCTCAAAGCCGAAGGCTTCAACTACCTCAAGCTGCGCGACTATCAGGTCAAGGCCATCCAGCATGTCGAACAGGCCCTCGCCAATAACCAACCCAACTGCCTGCTGGCCATGGCCACCGGCACCGGCAAGACCCGCACCGTCATCGGCCTGATGTACCGCTTCCTCAAGACCGAGCGTTTCCGGCGCATCCTCTTTCTGGTGGACCGTTCGGCCCTCGGGCAACAGGCCCTCGATGCCTTCAACGATGCACCACTGGAACAAAACCAGACCCTCTCCAAAATCTACAACGTGGCCGAACTGGGTGACATGACCGCCGAGGCGGAAACCCGTATCCAGGTGGCGACGGTGCAGGCCATGGTGCGCCGCATCTTTCAGTCCGACCAGCCACCGTTAGTGGATGCGTTCGACTGCATCATCGTCGATGAGGCCCACCGGGGTTACACCCTCGACCAGGAGATG
>JAJRYG010000077.1 GCA_024275915.1 Gammaproteobacteria bacterium | reverse complement strand
TCTACATAGAACCCGATAACAGGATGTCACTTGCCTTCCCCTTGCTTTGGGACAAGGTAAATGAAAGCCTGAGTGAAAAGAATTACGGATATACATTGAGCCGCATATCTGCGTTCAATACGGCATCCCTTTCCTCGCACAAGAAGATGGGAGCAGAAAAAGTGGGGTTTGCCCTGTTTTTTTGTATAGGCAAACTGCAGTTCATGATTTCTGACTTTCACCCCCATGTTTCCATCAGCCGAACTTCCACGCCGGAACTGAAAATCACATGCCGGTAAGCACCACAAGGCAGTGACTGAGTCCATACACATACCGACCTCGATGTGGATTGACAATGGCCTCCGGGCAACCTGATCAGGATGACACGGTTTCAGCTTCACTTTACCCAATCGTTGCATAAATTTTCGGCGCAGGATGGTGTAACGCCTTCCATGCCGGCATTTTCAGTGCCGCGCTCGATTTTTCCAATCCTCACATTTCGGTGGGCTATGCTGCGGTTGGAAAAACTATGCTCGACCCTGAAAATACTGTCCACAAAGCACCTGCATCCAAAAAATTTATGCTACGATTTGGGCAGACTGCCCTGATTGACTCCCTTCTCCCCAGCCCTCTCCCGGAGGGAGAGGGCGTTGGCACGGTGGCCACCCACAAATTCTTCTGAAGAGCCTGAAATTGTAATTTGATAGTTGCAGTTACCGAAAAATCATGCTTTCTGACTTGTGTTGCAATCGGATATCCGAATCCAAAAAAATGTTGTGGAGAGATTCTGTATAATTCAAGACGAGGTGTTTCATGTTCCTTGTCCTTGGTCTGTCCTGGTATTAACGGGTGTTCTGTCCGAGGTGATAGGCGCCAAACAGCAGTGCCGAACATGAAGTGCCGAGATGTCCGTTGTAGGGTATGGCCGCTGTACTGCAAAAGCGGGCAAGAATGGTTTAAGCGACCGGCCGTGGCCGGCGGTTTTCGTCGATGGCCACATAGGTCAGCTCGGCCTCGGCGACCCGCACGCATTCATCTTCGCCCCGGTTGCGCTCGGCCCAGGCTTCGACCTTGACTCGGATTGAGGTAGTACCGACGGATTTTATTTGCGTATAAAAACTCACCAGGTCACCCACATAGACCGGCTTGAGGAACAGGAACTCATTGACCGCAACGGTGACGATCCGTCCCCGCGCACGCTGATAGGCATCGATGCTGCCGGCAATGTCCACCTGTGACATCAACCAGCCGCCGAAGATGTCTCCGGCGGCATTGGTGTCGGTGGGCATGGCCAGTATCCGGATGGCAGGCGTCCTGTTTTCAGGCGGGTGGCTTGCCATCTTCAATGGTCTTCATACATTTCAACGATCACGTCCCCAAACCGTTCAACCAGAACATTGCGTTTCAGTTTCAGGGTGGGGGTGATCAGGCCGGCTTCCACGGACCAGGGTTCCAGGGTAGCGACCACACGAAACACCTTGGCATAGCCAGGGAAGGGCCTGAGCTTTTCCTTGATGCGTTCGAGCATGGCCTTCTGGACTTCGATCATTTCCAGGCTCTTTTCATCCTTGGGCACCCCCAGCTCTTCGGCAAAACGATTCCAGTTTTCCCGGTTGAGAACCACCAAGGCACTGAGGAAGGGCCGGCCTTCACCAACGATCATCACCTGCTCGAACAGGGGGTCGGTGGTAATGGCCAGTTCCATGTCGGCAGGTGGAATTTTCTCGCCGTTGGAAAGCACGATGATTTCCTTGATGCGGCCGGTAATACGGATATGTTCACCTTCCAGTTTGGCCATGTCCCCGGTATGCAGCCAGCCGTCTTCATCGATGGTTTCTTTTGTCGCTTGTAGGTTTTTCCAGTAGCCCAGCATCAGTGCCGGGGAACGGACCAGCAGTTCGCTCTTGTCCCCGATCTTGACCTCGACACCGGGCAGGGGCGGGCCGACCGTATCGGGACGGTTGTCACTGAGACGATTGGTACTGACCACCGGACTGTGTTCAGTCATGCCGTAGCCCTGGGAAATGGTCAGGCCCAGGCCGATGAAGGTCCGAGCCACCTCGGGAGAAAGGGCGGCACCGCCACTGACGGCCAGACGCAGGCGGCCACCCAGTTTGTCCATGAGCTTTTTTGCCACCAGCTTGTTCAGCACCGGCCAGAGCAGCAGATCGGCCCCCCAGCTGGCACGACCCTGCTGATATTCAAAGCGATGCCAGCCGACTTCCACGGCCTTGTTGAACATCTTAGCCGCCATGGGCGGTTTCTGTTCGAGCTGGGTCTTGATCTTGTTATAGATGCGCTCGAAGATCCTGGGCACGGTGATGAGAATGGTGGGCCGGATGATGGTCAGATCTTCGGCCAGCAATTCGATGGAGCGGGCATAGCTGATCTTTGCCCCGACCAGGATGGGCAGGTAGTAACCTGCGGTGCGTTCGAACATGTGCGAGAGAGGCAGAAACGACAAAAATTCGTCCGTGGTGAACATGGGTTCACACTCGGCGGCACTGGCGGCATCCCAGAGGATATTGTGGTGTGAGAGCATGACGCCCTTGGGATTGCCCGTGGTGCCCGATGTATAGACGATGGTAGCCAGGGTCTGGGGATCGATGTCCGGCAGATCGATGTCGTCGGGTTCGTCCGGCAGCCAGTCGGGCAGGTGCTGGATGCGGATATCGTGAACCGGTTCCACGGGCTTGAGTGTAACGATACTGTTTACACTCTTAAGCAGGTTGTAGACCTCGCTGAGACAGGACCAGTGGGCCTTGTCATTGATGAAGACAAGTTTTATACCGGCATTGTCGATGATATATCCGAGGTTGGCTGCACGATCATTGGTGTAAAGGGGAACAACTACCAGGCCCAGGCCAAGGGCAGCCTGCTCGAACATGACCCACTCAGGCGAGTTTCTCAACATGATAGCGACCCGATCACCGGGTTGCAGATCTTCGCCCTTGAGGGCAGTCTGGAAGCGGGCGATTTCATGAGCCATGTCCTTCCAGGTGTATTCTTTCCAGCTTTGTGTTTCGTTGTCGAAATGCCGAAAACCAACATCATCAGCAGATCGTTTTACCCGTTCCTGGAAAACCCCGGGCAGATGTTTGGCGGTTTTTACTGAAATGACGTCTGATTTTCTCATACGTTTTATCCTTTTCTATTTATTTTAGTTGTCCTGGTCGGGGCTGATGAACCGGTTCCAGCCTTCATCAAGCTTGAATCGATCACCATAGCGGCTGGCCAGTTTTTCCTGCAGCTTGATCAGTTGTTCGGCGCCACGTTCATGAATGTAGTGGACGGGACCGCCCCGGAAGGGAGCGAAACCGGTACCGAAGATGACGCCGGCATCGGCCAGATCCTCCGATTCAACCACGCCATCACGCAGGCAGGCCGTGATTTCATTGAGCATGCGCATAATCAGGCGATCCTGGATGTCTGCATGTGGCGTGTAGTGCTTGTCGGGCGCCGGTTTGACTGCCTTGCCTTTTTCAAAGCGGTAAAAGCCCTGGCCGGTCTTTTTGCCAAGCAGTTTTTGCTCGACTTTCTGTTTCAACAGCTCGGGCACGTCCATACCCATGTGCTGGCCAAGATTTTCGGCAACCTTGAGGCAGATATCCAGGCCGACCGTGTCCGCAAGCTCGATGGGACCCATGGGCATGCCAAACGCGGTGGCTTCGTCATCGATGATCTTCAGTGGCACGCCTTCGCGGGCCAGTTCCACCGCTTCCATGAGATAGGGCATCAGCACACGGTTGACGAGAAAACCGGGACTGCTGATTACCGGCAGAGGCAGGCGGCTGATCTTCTTGGTAAAGGCGCTGGCTCGGTTGCGGGCATCGTCGGAGGTGGCCTTGCCACAGACGATTTCGACCAGTGGCATCTTGGCCACCGGGTTGAAAAAGTGCAGTCCCACCAACCTGCCCTGATCTTCAAGAACGTCACAGAGCTCTTCGAGCGGGATGCTGGACGTGTTGGTGGCGATGATGGCATCGGCCTTGAGTTTGGGTTCGATGGTCTTGTACAGCTCACGCTTGACCGTGGCATCCTCGAAGATGGCTTCGACCACGATGTCGGCCTTGACCAGGCCGTTGCCCGCCATGTCCGGTGTCAGCCGATCCAGGGCTTCGGTAATGCGCAGCGGACGTTTGAGGCGCCTCTTGTACAATTTATAGGCCCGTTTGAGAACCTTGGCGAGGGTCTCATGCTTTTGATCCTGGATGGTGACATTGAAACCCTGCAGGGCGCACCAGATGGCGATGTCGCCGCCCATGACGCCACCGCCGATGACATGCACGTGTTTTGGCGCATAGTCGTTCATGCGTCCCAGACTCTTGAGCTGTTCCTGTAGGAGGAAAACCCGCACCAGGTTTTGTGCCGTATGACCGGTAATGAGGCGGGCAACCGAGGTGGCTTCTTCCCGCAGCATGCGCTCGCGATTGCCATAATGACGGCACCATAGCTCTATGAGGGCGAAGGGGGCGGGATAGTGGTTGCGGGAGACCCGTTTGGAGACCTGTTTGACAAACATCTTTGCCAGCAGGGGGCGCAGCTGCTTGTTGTTCAACAGCTTTAGCCACCAGGGCAGGGGTTTTGGTTTGGGAGGCTTGAGTACCGTGTTGCGTGCGGCTTCCAGAAGGTGACGTTCCGGTACGGAATAGGCCAGCAGACCCATTCGTTTGGCAGCACTGGCGGAGATATTGCGGCCGGTGAGCATCATATCCATGGCCTTGAGGATACCGACCCGTTCGATGAGACGCACGGTGCCGCCAAAACCGGGGTGAATGCCCAGTTTCACTTCCGGCAGGCCGAGCTTGGTGGAATAGTCCCGATCCGCAACCCGGTACTTGCAGGCCAGGGCCAGTTCCAGTCCTCCACCGAGGGTAAAGCCTTTCAATACGGCTACGGTCGGGCAACGCAGGTTTTCCAGCTGGTTCATGATGCGGTGACCACGCTCGATGGTCTGTTTCGCTTCATCTTCCGATTCGAAATGTCCAAATTCCTTGACATCGGCACCGGCGATAAAGCCCGAGGACTTGTCGGAAAGAATGATCAGGCCGCGCGGTGGCTGGTTGGTGTAGACCTCCAGCAACTGCTCGAATTCTCCGAGTACCTCGTAGGACAATACATTGGTTGAGGTATCTGCCTGGTCCAGATGCAGCCAGACGATGCCATCCTGATCTTCTTCCGGTTTCCAGTGTTTATAATTGTTTTCTGACATGTCTTATCCTTCCATCCGTTCAACCAGGACCGCACCACCCTGACCACCACCGATGCAGAGTGTGGCGACCCCCCGTTTGGCCTTGTTTCGTTCCAGCACATGCAACAGGTGCAGGACAATTCTTGCCCCACTGGCTCCGACCGGGTGGCCAAGGCTGACACCTCCCCCATCGACATTGAGTCTTTGCTGATCGATGCTGCCAAAAGCACTGCGCAGTTTCAGTTCCTGCTTGCAGTAGTCCGGATCTTCCCAGGCCTTGAGGCAGGCCAGAACCTGGCCGGCAAAGGCCTCATTGATTTCCCAGTAGTCGATGTCGTCGAGTCCCAGCCTGTTGCGTTTGAGCATGGGCGTGGTGGCGTGGACCGGTCCCAGTCCCATCTGTGCCGGCTCCAGGCCAGCCCAGTTGCTGTCTTTCATCACCCCCATGACCTTCAGATCATGTTTTTCCACGGCCTTTTCACTGGCGAGGATCAGCATGGCGGCACCGTCGGTGATCTGGGCACTGTTGCCGGCGGTCACCTTGCCGAAGGGTTTGTCGAACACCGGTCGCAGCTTGGCCAGTTTTTCGATACTGGAATCCTTGCGCAGACCATCGTCATGCAGGTAGACATTGCCGCGGGTGTCGTACATGGCCTCGATTTCTTCTAGGTAACCGGCTTCCTGGGCTTCGCCGAGCCTTTGGTGGCTGCGCACGGCGAAGGCATCCATTTCGGTGCGGCTGATATTGAAACGGTAGGCAAGATTTTCTGCTGTCTGCCCCATGCTCAGTCCCACCACAGGATCCGTGAGGCCGCGCAGCAGGGCGATGATGGGCTTGAAATGCCCGGGGCGCAGCTGGCCCAGCACTTTCATGCGCTGGCCAAAGGTCTTTGCCCCCATCCACGCCCCCAGCCATGTGACCATGGTTTCGTTGAACAGCACCGGTGCATGGCTCATGGCCTCGACCCCACCCGCCAGCACCAGATCGGCCTGGCCCAGGCGGATGTCCTTGGCGGCGCTGTCCAGTGCCTGCATGCCCGAAGCACAGTTACGCTGTACGGTGAAGGCCGGAACATGAATGCCGACACCGGTGCGCAAGCCCAGTATGCGGGCAATATTGGCCTCATCGGGCCCCGGCATCACGCAGCCGACGATGACTTCATCCAGCTCATCGGGTTCGAAGGGTTGCCGGGCCAGCAAGGGGCGGGTACAGGAGACAGCCAGGGCGGCTGCATTGAACGGCCCCGGCTTGTTCTGGGCCTTTAATTGCGGGGTTCGGGCACCGTCGACAATGTACACGGGCTGCTTGCGTGTGGTGGTGCGTCGGGTGGTCTTTTTCTTGCTTTTTGTTTCCGCCATGACTGTTCCTTGAAAAAAGGGATAAAAGAGTTACCTGTTATGTCTGCTGATTATGCCTGCTAGTTAAAGTCTTTATCAAAATCATCCACCCTGATGACAGCGTTGCGGGCTTCATCGGCCTGGCGGATGAGTTCCGCTTCGTCTTCGGTCAATACCTTCTGCTCGACGGCTGCCTTGAGTACCGCTTCGAGTCCTTCATATTCGGCCGGGTAGTCCTTCATTTCCTTGCGCAGGCGGCGTTCCGGATGTTCTGCCTTGATGACCTTGATCAGGGCATCTTCGATGCGGCCAACCGGCTCATCGATGCTGTCCGGAAGATAGATGCCCCGGGTCAGCCGGTCACGGGCGGCCGAGGGGGTGAGCAGCATGTCGGCTATTTCGTGGCCAAGCTGGTCTGACGGCGCCTTGAAGTGCTGGCCAAAGGGGAACATGAGCCAACGCAGGATCCAGGCCACGGAGCGATAGGGCAGGTTGTGCAACAGGCCATCGAAGGCAGTCTGGATTTCATACAGGCAATGCTGGCAGCCCCAGTGCACCAGCGGGGCGTCTTCTTTCAGCGAGCCTTCCTCGTGGTATTTCTTCAGGATGGCCGAGGCCAGATACAGGTTGCTGAGGATATCGCCGAGGCGGCCGGAAAGCTTTTCCTTGCGTTTCAGCGAGCCACCCAGCAGCATCAGTGAAACATCGGTGATCAGGGCGAAGGCTGAACTCATGCGGGTCAGGTGCTGATAATAACGCCGCATGGGACTGCGTACCGGAACCCGCACGAATACCGAGCCGGTCAGGCCACTGAAGAAACTGCGCAACAGGTTCCTGGTAAAGAAGGCCATATGGCCAAACAGGGCGCGATCGAACTTTTCCAGAGAGACCTCCGGATCTTCCTCGCCCAGGGCTTCGAGCTCCTTGAAGATGTACGGGTGGCTGCGAATCGCCCCCTGGCCAAAGATGATCATGGTGCGGGTGAGGATGTTTGCACCTTCCACGGTGATGCTGATGGGAATGGCCTGGTAGGTGCGGCCGAGGATGTTGTTGGGTCCCATGCTGATACCCGCACCACCAAGGATATCCATGCCGTCGGCAACGATCTTGCGCATGCCTTCGGTGAGGTGGTATTTGACGATGGCGGAGATCACCGAGGGTTTTTCGCCATTGTCCAGCGCCGAGGTCGTCAGGGTACGGGCGGCATCCATCATGTAGGTGTAGCCACCGATGCGCGTCAGGGCTTCTTCGATGCCTTCGAAGCGACCGATGGGCAGTTTGAACTGGCGGCGGATTCGCGCATAGCCACCAACCGAGCGGCTGACCAGCTTGCCGGCACCGACACTCAGGGCCGGCAGAGAGATGCCGCGACCATCTGCCAGGCTTTCCATCAGCATGCGCCAGCCCTGGCCGATGCGGTCCTGACCACCGATGATCCAGTCCATGGGAATGAACACATCCTTGCCACTGTTCGGTCCGTTCATGAATACCACGTCTAGCGGCAGGTGGCGCCGACCAATGCTGACGCCGGGGGTGTCCGCCGGGATCAATGCCAGGGTAATGCCAAGGGATTCCTTTTCACAGATGAGATGATCCGGATCATAGAGCTTGAAGGCCATGCCCAGCAGGGTGGCAACCGGGCCAAGGGTAATGTAACGCTTGTCCCAGTTGAGCCGTACGCCCAGTACATCCTTCTGGCCTTCGAACTCCTGCCGGCAGACGATGCCGAAGTCAGGGATGGCCCCGGCATCACTGCCGGCCTTGGGATTGGTCAGGGCAAAGCAGGGGATTTCGATGCCTCGTGCCAAGCGTGGCAGGTAGTGATCCTTCTGCGCCTGGGTGCCGTATTCCATCAGCAGTTTTGCCGGCCCCAGTGAATTGGGCACCATGATGGTTACCGCTGCGGTAATGCTGCGGGTGGCGATCTTGAGAACGATTTCCGAATGAGCCAGGGCGGAAAACTCCAGGCCGCCATAACTTTTCGGAATGATCAGGCTGAACAAGCCATTGTCCTTGATGTATTGCCAGACTTCGGGGGGCAGATCATTCAGTTCGTGGTTGATTTTCCAGTCATCGATCATCTGGCATAGGGTTTCCACCGGTCCGTTCAGATAAGCCTGCTCTTCTTCGCTCAGGTGAGGTTCGGGCAGTTGATGCAGTTTTTTCCAGTTGGGGCGGCCACTGAACAGCTCACCATCCCACCAGACCGAGCCGGCATCGAGAGCTTCCCGTTCGGTCTGTGACATTTTCGGGGTCACGCGACGGAACAGTTTCAACATGGGATCGGAGATCCAGCGCATACGCCAGGGTTGACCGTGACTGTGTTCAGACTGACTCATGGGCTTTCTCCTCGCAAGAATTTGACAGGATGCAACAGGTTGATGCCTGTGCCGGATTTTTTGTGTTTGTTTTTGCTGGCCTGCTCCACTTTAAGCGGGACTTCCTGAAAACAGTCATCGATGTTGTTGCAGACGATTTCAGTGTCCACCCAAGGCAGGTGCCGGTAGATGCCAATGTCATCCAGGCCGAACAGGGGATATTTGATAATGTCAAAATACGGTGAAAAATCAAAGTCCCGCGGGGTGACCAGTTTCGGGTTTCGCTGATAGAAATGGATCTTGTCGTTTTCCATGTGTTCGGCAAAGGGCAACAGGGGAAATTTAACCGACTGGAAAGCCTGAGCGATCATGGTGGAACAGACGGTACGAGTGGCATCGCCGGCATTGTGGCTGAACAGGCTGGAGCGCCAGCGTCGTGGCAGATAGCCATAGGGGAACATGAAGCGGGCCAGATCCAGCAGCTGGCGCAGGTTGTAGTCGGTACCCAGTCGCCTGACCGCATAGCGGATGACCTTCTGGGCATCCCGTGGCGACAGGCCCGTGGGGCGACAGAGACGCACATGGGTGTGGTGATATTTTTCCAGTGGATAAACCACCGTGCCTTGGCCAAGCAGGCCTTCGATGATCAGCTGGGTATCCGGTTTGGCGTCGTAATGTTGCAGGACATGTTCACGTATCTGCTCGTCCTCGATTTCATACAGACGGCCAATGTAAAGGGCGGAATGTGTCCAGGGACTCTGGGTGATCAGCTTGATGACCTCGGAGACCTTGCTGCGTCCCTCGATGAGGATCACATCCGCCGGACGGATTTCATGTCGCAGGCGTTCGAAATTCAGTAACAGTACGGAATCAGACGGTTGTTCCGGTTCGCTGGAAAGCCAGCTGGCTATGCGGCTGCCAATGCGTGCCTTCAGGTTCAATCCCATGCTGCATCTCCTTCGATAATCCATTAATAAACTGGTCAGAAAATACACAGCAAATCAGGCAGGTTGCGGTGCGAAGTCCGGATTATCCTGATAACTTCGACAGCAAATTCACTGATAAAGTCCATTTTTCCTGTCATCACTGAATAATGCCACTTCATGTATTACTCCTTATACATAACTATAGCAATAATCTGGGAATCGACAGTTTTTTATGAGAAATCTCCTGTTTTTCCTGCAAGGTTATCCGCAATATCAACCGCTTTTTCAATTTGCTCTGCGGAAGTATAAAAATGGGGAGAAAAACGCACGCCACCGCCCCGGGGGGCACACATGACGTTGCGCGACATCAGATACCGATAGAGTTCCGTTGCCGGAACCGAAGCGTGTTCGAAAACCACGATTCCTGCATAGCGCCCTGCGGTTTGATCGGTCAGGCAACGCAGATGCGGTGCATCAGCAAGTAATTTGAAAAGGTAACGGCTGTTTTCGAGCACTTTTTGTTCAATCAGCGGCATCCCCAGGTCAAGAAGCAACCCCGTGCTGGCATGCAGGGCATGATTGCAAAGCATGTTGGGGCTGCCACATTCAAAACGCCGGGCACTGTCTGCCGGTTGCCAGTCACGGCGATCGAAATCATCGTGATGTTCTACCATGTGCCAGCCATACTGGTTGAGCTTGAGATGCTCACGAGCCTGGGGTGTTGTATAAAAAAGCGCCAGGCCTTCGGGACCCAGCATCCATTTGTGGCCATCGGCCATGACAAAATCTGCCTGCATGGCCTGAACGTCAAATACCACGGCGCCAATGCTCTGGATGGCATCGACACAAAACAGTACATCCTGCTGGCGGCAGGCTGCGCCCAGGACATTCATGTCGAGACGCAGGCCCGTGGCATATTGCACCGAACTGATGGACAACAGGCGGGTGCGGGCATCGAAGGCATGGAGCAGGGAGACTTCCGGCGATGCGGCCGAGGCAAGGTCGACCTGACGGACTTCAACACCCAGTGGTTGCAGGGATTCCCAGACGATGCGGTTGGAAGGAAATTCCTGGTTGCTGATCACCAGGTTGTCACCGGCCTGCCAGTCGATGCCCCAGGCCACGGTGGAGAGTGCTTCGGAGGTGTTCTTGAGCAGGGCAATGTCATCTGCAGTGGGGGCGTTGATCAGGGTGGCCAGCCGCTGGCGCAGCTCCGTCTCGGTTTTTAGCCATTGCAGGTAGTTTTTTGAACCAAGCCGGGCATTTTCCTCGGCAAAGTGGCTTACCGCGTCACGTGTCACCAGGGGCCAAGGCGCCACGGCGGCATGGTTCAGATAGAGGATTTCCGGTTCCAGCCCCATGATTTTGTCGAATGTCATGTCGATACTGCCTTCCTTGATGATGAACTACCTTAGATACCACATAAAAGCATCATAAGCAATTGAAAAACAAGGAATAAAAATAAATAAAAAAATTCCTAAATTTCCTTTCTAATGTTGCCGATATATCAAAAGTCATAGTTGGGAACCAAGGGTATTCAAGGACACGATGTCAGCACAATCACTCAACATTTCCGCACTGCACCTTGGGGAAACAGAACAGAAGATCCTCCACGTGGCCGTGCGCTTGCTGCAGGAAGACGAGTTCGCCTGTCAGCTTCTCGGCGATTCGGATTGCACGGGCCATATCGTGGTCCTGGACATGGACTCGGATGCAGCCGCAGAAACACTGCAAAAGTTGCGTTCGAGTCAGATCAAGATCCTGCTGGCCGACGAGCAGCGCAGCGACAGGAACCTGGTCAGCCTGGCCAAACCGGTGCATGTGGAAACCCTGCGCTTCGTGCTTGGCAAGGTCTGCAAGCAGTTGATGCTGCACCTGCAGAAAACCTACGATGAAATCGTTCAGCCTGCCGAATTCAGCCAGCCCACTGAAATTGCCAGTGAAGTCAATGATGCCGAGGACGACTACGAAGAAGAGGAGTCCTCCCTGTTGCTGGTAATGCTCGAAGCGCGTGATCAGAAAAAATGTGTCAAGATCGAAGAAGAGGGCATGCCCACCATCTACATCGATGGCAACAAGTCCACCATTGCCAGCGAGATGGACTACGAACATGTCCTGGAAGTGGGGCTGCACAACAATGAGCACCACCTGCACAAGTCGGAATTCGGTGAAAAGGATGTCGACACCGCGGCCGATGACATCAGCCTGTCCTCACTGGACAACTTTCTCTGGGAGCTGACACTCAAATCATCGGAGAATATCCTTCCCGACGATATCGATCTGGATACCCCTATCAAACTCAAGGCCTGGCCCAATTTTACCCGCCATGGTTTTCATCCCGACAATTTCAAGATTGCCGCCTTGCTGGCCAGACAGCCAAACAGTCAGCGCAACCTGATCGAAGCTACCGGACTGGGTGAAGAAGTCATTTCCCGCTTCATCAACAGTTGTTATGCCGTCGGACTCATCGAAGTTCAGAATGATGAAAATCCGGTGGAAGTGCCGGAGAAAAGGCAGATCAGCGAGGAACGCAGCGGTCTGTTCCGGCGCCTTGCCATGAAGCTGGGAATCGCCTAGATGAACATGGTGAATGACAAGATCATCTTCACTGGGCCGGTCGGCGCGGGCAAGACCACCGCCATCTCCTCGATCAGTGATACCCCGCCGGTCAGTACCGATGTGGCCTGCAGTGGAGAAGAACGGGCCATCAAGGACACCACCACGGTGGCCATGGATTACAGTTACATCGAGCTGGATAACGGTCGCCGCATTCATCTGTACGGTACGCCCGGTCAGCAACGTTTCGATTTCATGTGGGATGTACTGACCAACAACGGACTGGGGCTGGTGCTATTGATCAACAACAACAACCCTGATCCGGTTGGCCAGATGGAATTCTATCTCGATGCCTTTGCCGACTTCATCAGAAAAACCGGCGTGGTCATCGGCATTACCCAGGTAGGTATCAGCGACAATGCCACACTGGCCGATTACCAGTCGAAACTCATGGAACGGCAACAGATTTACCCCTTATTTGAAATCGACGGGCGTTCCAAACAGGATGTCAGGATCATGATACATGCCCTGCTGGCCGTATTGAGCACCTGACCGCAAACAAGCCGAGGAAGAAAATGGACGTTATTCAGGAAATTATCGATAAATCCCACAAGGCGGACATGAATGACCTAGAGCGTTATTCAAAGGTTTTGAAGGCCAAACTGGAGATAATGCTCGCTGAACTGCTCGAAGAGTGTTCCGACATCAATGGCGCCATGGTCAGCAGTACCGATGGGCTTGCCTGGGCAAGGAAGCTGCAGGAAGGCATGGATGAAAATCGTTTTTCTGCCATGAGCAGCGCCTTGCTGGCACTGAGCGACAATCTGGTAAGAGAAACCCATCAGGGGCAGATCCGCAAGGTCCTGCTGGAAAGCAGTGGCGGCAATGTTCTGATCCTGCATGCCGGCAAGATACTCATCCTCACGGTCTTTACATGTGAGAACGTCAATATTGGCATGTCCCTGGCACATGCAAACAAAACCGCCGAAGACATCAGTGAATTGATGGAACAGTGTTCCAGCTGATGTATTTGGTAAAACTGTAAAAACCCAAAAGGAGTCAACACCCATGGCTAGTATCAATGAAATCTGTAAAGGAATCGTCGACGATATCGATGATGGCATTGGGGCAGCCGTTGTCGATCTGAATACCGGCTTGTTACTCGGTGTCTATCACAACGTCCCTTATTTTACCTCCAGTTATCTGGATGCTGTCGCAGCAGCGGCGGTGGACATGTTCAGGGGTAAGGGGATCACCGGTGTGGAAAAACGCCTGACCCAGACCCGCGGTGAAGAAGTCAAGAATACCATGGAAGAAATTCAGATGACCACGCCCAAGACATTCCACTTCATGGTGGTCATTCCCGGCAAACCCAATGCCCTTGCCATTCTTATTACCGGTCGAAAAGCCAACCTTGGCATGGGCTGGTCGGGACTGCGTGCGGCATTGCCGGATCTTGCCAGCAAGTGCCCGTAAGGATCAGCAAACAGAAAAAGGGGGCAGGGAACCGCCCCTGATTGCATCACCTGACTCCGCTGCAGGTGTAAGGTCTGGCATGATGGCCATGGCCCCATGCATGAGCCTGGCCCGGCCATGGCCGTGATCATTGAACAACCATGACAGCGTGCCGACGGCCCTGCCGTGCCGCTGTTATTGCTGTTTTAGCCGGTTTCTTCCCTCTTCCTTCAATGGCCATCCCTGAGGCGTTCTATCATCTTGGCGGGAAAGCCGTTTTCGGTCATGGATCTGACGGTTTCATCCAGATCATAGCCGGTTCGAACAAACTGGAGTTCACCGCTTGCCAGATCGAGAATGGCCAGCTCGGCTTCGGTTCTGCCGCTGCGAGGCTGGCCAACGGAGCCCGGGCAGATCAGGGTGTGCTGATTCTGTAACAGGGAAAGCCGTGCACCGTCTTCCTCGAAATCATGGCCGTTCTTGCGGTAGTAGATTTTCTGTATGTGGGTGTGGCCATGAAAACAGTATTGCAGTTTTCTTTCCATCATCACATCCAGGTTTTCCACATAACTCATCTTGTAGACATAGGCATTGAAAAAGGACTTGTCTATCGGCGCACCATGCACCGCCAGCCAGTTGTCACCTTCCAGGTAGGGAGGCAGTTCCTGCAGCCAGTTTCTGGACTCTTCTGTCAACACCTGTCTGGTCCAGTCCATGCTCCACTGGGCCAGTTGTGTTGCCCCACCCGAGATGAAGTCGGACACGGCTGAGTGATCATGATTGCCCTTGAGGATGTGGATATTTGGATTATCCATCAGCATTTTTATGCATTCATTGGGGTGAGGGCCATAACCCACCACATCCCCGAGCATGATTATCTGTACCAGACCTCGTTTTTCTATTTCTGCGAGCACGGCGGCAAGTGCCGGTGCATTGGCATGGATATCGGCAATCAGGGCAACCTTTCCACCTTCGAATTTTGGTTCGTAGCTGTATACCTGGTTACCGTAAAGGGCTTTTACCAGGGCCTGCATTTGTGGCCGTACACTGTCGGGATAGAAGGCACTTTTCAGGCCTTCGGCAATAATGGTGATGCTGTGGCTGTCGGTGAAATACCTGCAGATGCTGCTGCGTAACTGATCCCCCAGAATTTGCGCCTGTTCGGCTGTCGATATTACCCCGGCCCGCAACAGGTGGGCGATAAAATCCACCAGCGAGGCAAACTGGTCCCAGCTGTAGGTTTGGTCATCCACATAATAAACCGTGTTGCTGTTGTCGATACCAAAATTCGACAGGGCCAGATCCAGGCAGAGTTCCTTGTCACTGGCGATTCTCAGATACAGTTCGACGGCCTCGATGAGAATGGAATGGGAATCATCGCAAAGTTCACTGCTGTCCATCTTGTCCAGTGTTTCCAGTTTTGGGGTTATGTTGCCAATGATGCAGGTGTCCTCGCTTCGATGTTGCAGAAGAAACCAGCGTTTGTCCGGATGATAGACAGCAATCTTTTTTTCGTTTTCGATGAAGCTGGCGATGAATTTTCTTGAATTTTCAAACGACAGTTCATATTCGGTACGCAGCTTGACTACATTGGTCTCACCAAACATCAGACGGGTGACCGGGCGGCCGGCATGTTCTTCACCGTGTCCCGAGTCCAGGTGTTCTGTATGCAGGGTTTCTATGATGTCAGTGGCCTGAAACGGATTGTCTGTTGCAGTTTCAACCACCCTGATTGTATATCCATCGAAGTTCATGACTGTCATTCCTTATGACGTTGGTTGGCACAAAACGTAAAAGTTGGTCTGGTAGACGGCCTTGCCAAATACCAGTCTAATGTCCCTGTTGTTGATGGTCATTGTTATGCGGGCACCGCTTTCATAGGCCTTTCTGGGAACCAGCAAGGCGGTAATCATCGGCGGGGACGAATCAGAGAGGAAATTGAGTCCTGCAAAGTACTCGCCGGTATTCTCTTTTCTGAGTTCAACAACATGAGGTGTACCAGCCACGAGTTCCAGGCCAACATTCAGGCCACTGTCAGCCACGATGCGTTCCCAGCGCACCAGGCCGATTTTGGCCGTCGAGGTGCCGTTTTCAATGACGCCGGCAATTTCACCCAGCAAGGGCTCCCCATCGGTAATATCCTTGTCGCCCTGTAACAGATAACCCCGTTTGCCCTCATTGCCTATTTTCCAGTTGTACAGAGGGAAACTCTCATCTTCTTCATCGGCCAGATCACCCACCACGATGCCCTCGGTTGCCTCGATGGACATGGCATTGTTGATGTGCTCCGGGTTGTCCAGAAAGTACTGCGTGGCATCCAGTCCAAACCAGACATGGACAGACTTGTTGGAGGCGACCCTTTCTTCCTTTCTCGAAATGGACGAATCAAGATAGTGGATCAGCGCCTTGATATGATGCCGTTCACGCACTGAAAACTCGTCGGTTCTGCTTTCATGCTGTTCCAGTTGTGCCTTCAGCCGGGTGAAGGCCCCGGCAATATTCAGGACAAAGAAATCAGTCTCATAGTCACCGGCTGGTTCATATTTCATGTGTCTTGGGGTGGTGTCTTCATGACAGTGTATGGCGTAACAGTATTTGTCATATTTTTCCGGCATGACGTTAAACAGTTGAGTCTTTTCCGCGCTTTGTTCCAGCAACATGTAATATTCAAAAACACTTCGGCTGCTCATGCGAAACGGATCGGCGATAACCACAAGCAGAAACTGCTTGTACAGGGCCTGTATCGACGGGCGCACCAGATGACCCTGAACCCCCTTGAGTTTCTTTTCATGCAGGTTTGACTTGAAGGCAAACAGAAACAACTGATGGATTTCCAGATAGGCCAGGGGAGGAGGGGAGACATGGGCCCGATAGGTGTACAGCAGGGCGAGAATAATCAGCTCCATGGCGCGGTACAGCACCAGACTCAGCTCCTGTTCACGGTAGCCTTTGCCCTTTTCATGGTATTCCTTGATGATGATCTTGTAACCATTGGCCAGGTTCAGGTACAGCCACATGATGTCCAGAGACAACTTGCGTTTGGCCTTGGCCGAAATGGGCAGCATGCTCAGTCGCAAATCATCGAAATCCACTAGAATCGACTCGTAGCTTTCATGCAGAACTTCCAGCAGTTTCAGGCGCTCAGCCGTGGCCAGCTTGATTTCATTAAAGGGTTTGATGATTCGCTCGAAGAATTCCACCGTGGCCTGCACATCCATGTTCGGGGCATCCAGGAGCTGATTTTTCAGGCGCTTGGCATTGAGTTCGACGTTGGGGTTTTCTGCTCGATGTTGTGTCGGCGTTGTCAACAGGAGCATGTCCATAGGAATTCCGTTCGCTGATCTTGAAAATGGTCGGCAGGAAGCTCAAATTCCGCCAAAATTGCCCGTTTTTTTAGCAACTTATACTCATATTACTAAAGATATATCGGCATTAAATGTAACTGCTTTAGCCAAAAATCGAATCAGACGAAGACAGGCCCCCGAGCCTGTTCACCGCGCCGCCGTGGATGCCTTTGCATTGCGCTTCTGGCCCAACGGCGCTGAGTCCAACAAAACCGGCAAGGAAACAGGCCCAAAAACAATCAGACCTGGCCGATACCCGGAAAAAACCGAATCCCGAACGCCGGAAAGCGTGTATTCATGAGAGCGCAGCGCGGTTCGATATTGTCTGGAAAATGTGAAACCTGAGTAAAATGATCCCGCAACTGCAATAAAAACATCTGGCCAGCCATGCTTGCCCGTGGGCCGGGACAGAACCAGAAACAAAATAATAATATGGCTTAAAAACAGATACTTACTGGTTGTTGTTAAAGTACTAATATAGCTAGATATGCGGCAGACAAAGACTCGTTGCAGGCAATTCCAGCCGCAAACATATATGCGCATAATGTATATTATGTTAAATAGGGAAATGCCAGCTTTTCAGCGAAAACTTGTACTGTTGGTCATCCACAGAAAGTACATTCGACTCTAGAAAGTACATTCGACTCTGCATGGGCATATACATGCTCGCGTGCGGCGTCAACGCCGGGTTTCCTTGCAATGTTGATTCTGTATGGATCAGACTTCTGCTTTCTACGCTCC
>JAJRYG010000076.1 GCA_024275915.1 Gammaproteobacteria bacterium | reverse complement strand
ACTGCGCCAGGCGGCGCCCATGCAGAAGCGGCTGGAACCCTTGTTTCTGGCGGCAAGGGCGTTTTCCAGTACCTCGTTCAGCGGCATCAGCGGTTCCACCTCCAGCCCGGTCTCGTAGCGCACGCTCTGCGGGCAGTAGCCACAGTCCTCGGAACATTTGCCGGTCTTGATGCTCAGCAGAGTGCTGACCTGCACCTGGTTGGGATTGAAATAGGCCCGGTGCCATTGCTGGGCCGTAAACAGCAGATCGTTGAAAGGCAGGTCGAACAGCTGTTCGACGTCCTGTCTTTGCCAATCGTGACGCAGATCGGCCTGCGCCTGGCCGGGAGGCATGGTTGCCGGATTGTTCATTGCTCCTCCTCGAAGACCGTGTCCTGCCAGCTCTCGCGCTGGATGCGGATCAGATCATAAATGGACCAGGGCACCACCAGCAGGCCCACCAGGCCGCCAGTGATGATCCACAGGTTCCAGTTGGTGCCAAAAAACGTGCCCACCGGGATCACCACTCCCAGCGCGCCATAGAAGCGGTAGGCCGCCCACTGCGTATAGTGGCCGACACGGGGATTGGGATGATGACGGGCAATGATGTAGATGATGATGGAAATACCGAACCAGAGGATCGGTGGCACGATCATGGCGATGAAATACATGATCATCTCGGTCCTTTGCAGTTGGCCGGCAAGGATCATGGGTGCGACGACAAGCCCCGGCGTGAAGGCAAAAATATTGCCAAAATTGAACAGCCGCGCAATCATGCGGGCACTGTCGGCACGGATGATTTCGGACTCGGGGGGGGTGTCGGTTCCCGGGGTTTCGGCCTGGCCGGCCTCGGCATTGGATTCCATGGACGCTCACGATTAAACTGCAAATGAAACGGCCATTCTAGGGCCTTGGCGCCACCTGTCAACCGAAAGGGAATTTCATGGTTAACAACTGGTTATTTAACATGCAATCCATTTTGTCAGGCCAGGACTGCCCCCTTTGTGGCAACCGCCTCCCCGCTCAGTCCCCCAGCCTGCTCTGCCCCGGCTGTCAGGCTGATCTGCCCCTCAACCGGCCGGCCTGCCGCCGCTGCGCCGAGCCCCTGCCCCATCCCGGGCTGCCCCTGTGCGGACTTTGCCTGCAACAGCCCCCCGATATGCATCAGACCCTTGTACCGTTTCGTTATCAGGCACCCTTTACCCGCCTGGTACCGGATCTGAAATTCCACGGGCGGCTGGGCAATGCCCGGCTGATGAGTCAGTTAATGCTCACTCATCTGCAAGGTGCGATACACGATGGTGTCATGGCCCTGCCCGATGGCCTGATCCCGGTGCCCCTGCATGCCAAACGGCTGCGTGCCCGGGGCTTCAACCAGTCGCTGGAAATCGCCCGCGGCCTGTCCCGGCCCCTGCACATCCCGCTGGACCGGCACGGCGTAATCCGCCAGCGCGACACCCTGCCTCAAAGTGATCTGGACAAGCCCCAGCGCCGGCACAATATCCGCAGCGCCTTCCGGGTCACACGCCCCCTGCCCTGGCGACACGTGGCCATTGTCGACGACGTGGTCACCACCGCCAACACGGTCAATGAGCTGGCCCGGACGCTGAAAAAGGCCGGGGTGGAAAAGGTGGATGTGTGGGCGGTGGCACGAGCCTGAGGGCCGCAGGCCCTCGTCAATGAAGCCGCTCATGAAAAAAGGCGCCTCAAAGCGCCTTTTTTCATGAGCGGGTTGTCAGAATCGCCAGCGGAAGTCGATATAGGGGCCGGCAGACTTGTATTCAGTGCGATAGTCGTCGCTGATCTCGAAGGACATCTGCTGGTGTTCCCAGCCGCCCTGCAGATTCAGGGTATCGGACCACCTGTAGCTGAGCTTGGCGCGGTAATCGAGAAGCTGGTTGGCACCGATGGGGTTGTGGCTGCCTTCAAAACCGGCGGACAGGCCCTTGAAAGGAAGATTGAACAGGGCATCGGCATAGAAAGAAGGAATTACCTGATTATAGGTGTTGTAACGTTCTGCATCGGTACTGCCGAGGCTCGCCGAACCCTGGATGTTACGCAGGTTGACGCCGAGGCCGACTTCATATTTCTCACCGCTCAGCGGGAACAGCATACGGGCATCGAACTGGTCGTACTGGGTGGCCACACCATCGCTGAGGCTCTGGAACACGGGGTTGAGCTGGAAGTTGTCGGCCGCATAGTTGACCGACCTCTCATCGAAACTGAACTTGAGACGGGACAGGTAATCATCCAGCGTACTGACGATGCTGTCGGCCGCAAATGCAGATTGCGCGCCCAGCGTCAGTAGAATGGATAATGTGAAAGTGCCTGTCTTCATGTGAATTGGTGTCTACTCTGGTCTTTACAGTTAGTACATAATAATTATAGCCCAATCGCTCCGGCTGTCGTCATCAATACCTGTGAAAACTGTCACAGAATCATGCCAATTTCGTATCCTGAGGCGCCAATTTCCTGCTCTTCGACAATTCCCGTCTGAATTGCCGGTAAAAACAGCGCCAGGAAATGTCCTGCGACCACAAAACCCGTGATGGCCAGGCTCCCTCTGCTTGCAGGCGGTTGATAATGCAACATAAATCGCAACAAGCCGCGGTTTTACCAAGGCAAACGCCTACTCGCCTCACGTTCGGTGCAAGAGATTGAAATTCAGTGTCAGTCGCCGGGAATGGCTTCATGGTGCCTGAATATCAATCACTTGCACCGCACATTTAATAACAGACAGCATCCCCTTGCCCTGCCGGTTTAACCTGCAGGAATCTTATCGGCCTGACTTTAACGGGCTTTACAGGTAATTGATGAAAATACCACCAAACAGCGCCAGCCCCACCCAGTTGTTGTTGAGAAAGGCTTTCAGGCAGGCCTGAGGCTGACGTTCCCGGATCAGGTACTGCTGGTACAGGCTCAGCGCCACCACGGCCACCAGGCTCAGATACCAGACCGGCCCCATTTCCAGTTGCTGTCCTAGCAGCAACAGGCCCAGCAGCATCAACACCTGCAACATGCCGATGATCAGCCTGTCAGCCTCACCGAACAGGATCGCCGTGGACTTGATCCCGGCCTTCAGGTCGTCTTCCCGATCGGCCATGGCGTACATGGTGTCGTAGACCATGGACCAGATGATGTTGATGACGAACATCAGCCAGGCCACCTGGGGAATGGCGCCACTCTGGGCGGCAAAGGCCATGGGAATGGCCCAGCCAAAAGCCATGCCCAGCACCATTTGCGGCAGGTAGGTGTAGCGCTTCATGAAGGGGTACACCGCCGCCAGGGCCACGGCAATAAAAGACATCTGGATGGTCAGGCGGTTGAGGGTCAGCACCAGGGCAAAGGCCGCCAGGCACAGCACCGTGAACAGCACCAGCGCCTCACGGGATGAAACCCGTCCGGCGGCAATGGGGCGGTTGCGGGTTCGGGCCACCAGCGGATCCACCTTGCGATCGGCAAAATCATTGATCACGCAACCGGCCGAGCGCATCAGGATCACCCCGCTGACGAAGACGAACAGGATCCAGGCATCGGGCCAGCCTTCGGCCGCCACCCACAGTGCCCAGAGGGTGGGCCAGAGCAGCAACAGGATGCCAATGGGCCGATCCAGGCGCATCAGCAGATAGTACTGATACAGGCGCTGCCGATAGCCGCCAGCGGCCGGGGACGAAGTGGGTTTGCTGTTCAACATGGGTGATCTTTTTTCGTGGACATTTACAAAAAGCCATTGTAACAGCATGCTCGCCAGCACAAAGTGATGGTTTTCATGCGTCTGCTTCAGGCGGCGTCAGCAGATCCGGTAAAAAGACTTCGTTGACCAGCAAGGGCTTGCCGCCGGTGTAGAACACCGAACGGCGACCCCAGATATGTGCCGGCACAGGCGACACCGCAGCCGTGGCCGTGGCGAACAGGCGGTGGCGCGGTTCGATGCGGGCCACCTCCACTTCCTCGCGGCGCAGGCCGGGATCGGCAAACAGCACCGAGCCCAGTGGCCGCTGGTCGAGAAAGGCCAGAAAACGCTTTGGCCCCTGCAGGGAGGTATGGGGAATGACCGTGCGTGCGAAGACCAGTGGCGTATCGTCGCAGTACAGGTACACCTGGCGGACCAGCGCCATCTGATCCACCCGACAACCCAGCCGGATGGCTTCGTTGAACATGGGCCGTTGCCATTGCTGAGAGACCAGATCCACATGAAAGCGGCCATGGCAATGTGCAACCAGCCGGGTTGTAAGGGATCCGGGGTCGAACAGCCAGTCCTGAGCCGATCGGGCAATGGTCGAGCGGTGCAGCTTGCGCTTTTGTCGCCAGACGGGTTCAAAGGCGTAGTGCCCGAAACGGTTCATAACTCAGTCTTTCCAGGGAGAAAATCTGGCCGATCTTACCGGAAGGCCGGCCGCCTTACAAAGCGCCAAGGGTGAAAAACAGACTGGCGCCCTTGCCGACCTCGGCCTCGGCCCAGACCCGCCCGCCATGACGCCGGACGATCCGTTGCACCGTTGCCAGACCGATGCCCATGCCTTCGAAGTCGTGACTGTGCAACCGCTGAAAGGCACCAAACAGCTTGTCGGCATATTTCATGTCGAAGCCGGCCCCGTTGTCCCTGATCACGTAGACCTTTTGCCCATCGAGTTCGGTGCTAAAGAACTCGATGCACGGCGCAGGTGTTCTGGCAGTGTATTTCCAGGCGTTGCCCAGCAGATTGTCCAGCAGGATCATCAACATGATCGGATCACCACGGGTGTGCATGCCGTCTTCGATATGGACCTCCACCTGTCGCTGTGGCTCGGTTTTGCGCAGTCGTTGCATGGCTGCATGAGCCAGCCGGGTCAGATCCACATTGCCGACGTTGAGCTCGCTGCGGTTGATTTTCGACAGGCTCAGCAAGCCATCGATCAGCTGCCCCATGCGAATGCTCGCCCTGTAGATACGCTGCAGGTAATCCCGGCCCTCTTCATCGAGCCTGTCGGCATAGTCTTCCAGCAGGGCATGGCTGAAGCCATTGATGCTGCGCAGGGGCGAACGCAGATCATGGGATACGGAATAGGAAAAGGACTCCAGCTCCCGGGTACGCGTGGTAACGGCCTCTTCCAGGCGGTCACGGCTCTGTCTTATTTCCTCCTGCAGCCGGTATTCACCGGTGACATCCCGGAACACCAGGATCACACCCAGGATGTGACCCTGCTCGTCCTTGATGGGTGAGCCACTGTCGGCTATCTGGTATTCGCTGCCGTCTTTGGCAATCAGAACCGTGTGGTTGGCCAGACCCACAATCTCGCCATGCTCAAGCACCTTTTCCACCGGATTGTCGACCCGCTTGCGGGTATGGGCATTGACGATATTGAATATCTCCGGCAACGGCCGACCCATGGCCTCTTCTTCGATCCAGCCGGTCAGTTTGCGGGCAATGCCGTTGATACGCGTCACCCGGCCCTCGGCATCGGTGACAATCACCCCGTCACCGATGCTGTCCAGGGTCAGGGCCAGATACTGCTCGCGGCGGGCCAGCTCATCCATGGCCCGATCCCGCTCGGCAATCATGCCGCGCATGGCCTTCAACAGGATCTCGATTTCCCGGTCGGCTTCGGGAATATGCTCGAAGTCGACCTTCTTGCCCCGGGCATAGTCGTTGAGCAGAGAAACCAACTGTTCGAGCGGACGGCTGATGCGGCGGCCGGTGGGAATAACCACCACCAGCCCCAGCAGGGACACGGCAAGAATGATCAAAAGCAATTGCCAGCGACTCTGGTTGCGAATGCTACTGACCACTGTATCGTTGACGCCCAGGTGCAGGTGGGCATTCATGCCTTCTATAAGCGGCACGCTGAAGTCCTGGATTTTGCCGCGCCGCACATCGAGGTACGTGGCATTGCCCGCATCCTGCTGGTGCGAGACATGATCCTCTTCGCTGAACGCCCGTGGCAAACCGTCGGCAAACGTATGGGCAAAAAGCTGGCCATCGAAACCGATGACATAGGCATATTCCAGTGACGGCTGGCGTCTGACCAGACGAGTCAGTATTTCGCTCACCTCAAGCGGCTTGTTGTTGATCACGCTCAGCGACAGGGGTTCACTGAGGCTGTCATCGAGGGTCTCGACCCACAGTCTCTCGCTTTCACTCAGAACATCATGGAGCAGCCGATCATAGAAGATCGTGATCAGGACGCCGGACAACAGCACCAGCACAATAACCAGAAGGCTGATACGGGTCGACAGCTTCATGGCAATGTGGCCGGTTTCACCACATCCAGCATGCCGAAGCGGATCATGGCCTGGCGAAGTTCATGGTAATCATCATCACCGGCAGCAATGAAGCCGTGGGGCATTTCCGTGCGCTCCCAGTGATAGAGTCTGCCGGCATGTTTGCCTTGCGGATCGAATTCGAGCAGAGCCTAGCGAATCTTCTCTGTGACCTTGGCAGGCACATCGGGGGCACTAGCGATGCCACTGGAGGGATAGGGCCTGGAACAGACGAGAATGCGCAAGACACCTTCCTTGTCGAGCCGTCTGGCCAGGGTATCCTGCATGCCACAGGCAGCAAAGCGCCCGCTGATCACGGCCTCGGCACAGCGCTGATGAGAGCCGGTGTACTGATGTCCGTGCAAATCGGACAGGCGGATGTTTTTCTGCTGCAACATGAGTCGCGGGATCAGGTGGCCCTGAGTGGACGACATGGCGCCAAAGGCAAAGGTCTTGCCTCGCAGCTCCTCCAGGTGTTGCACGGGGCTGTCAACTGCCACCACGATACAGGCCTGGTAGTCGGCCCGGTTTCGTGTATTGAGACCACGGACCAGAATCCGTGCTCCGTATTTTTCGTGGGCACGGATATAACTGACCGCGCCCACGGCAGCCACATCCACCTTGCCCTGGCCCAGCAGCTCGGCAAGACGTTGTCCACGTGGGGTAAAACGCAGTTCGAACCGATACCCCGTGGTGCGAGAGAGATAATCGAGAAAAGGCAGATACTGGCGCGCATCTTCCTGCGGACTGTTGCGCAAATCGAAACCAAACAGCAGTGTTGGCTGGTCGGTCTGTGTCTGGAGCCGAAAACCCTCCACCGTATCATCGAGATCGATGACGGACTGTTCCGTTCTTGAACCACAGGCGGTGACTATAATTGTGGCGACGATGGCAAGAATGAATGCGCTGACTCTGTGCACATGGCTGGACATGTTTTTTATTTTTTCCACTCGGCTGGCGGCCCTTGAAATCATCAATGGCATGGAGAGACAACACTGTCTGCAGTCTGTATGAGTTTAGTGTTTTTTTCAACAGACATGAAAGCCAGCGGGGTTCACCGAACCCGCCCTGAAACCACAATTATATTATTAGTTCTATCGCAAGCGTAAGTTGCTGTTCCGACTGCCACCATAGCCTGGATGTGGGAATGAGCCCGGCTAAGTATCCTGGTATTCGCAACGGCGATTTGGCATTGAAGAAAAACTCATGGCAACATTATTCAGCAGGAATCGGCAGGCGTATCCAGGCAGGCATGTGATCACTGATATCGAATTGTGCTTTTTTTATAATGAGCTTGCGCTGCACTGATTTCAGTTCGCCAAACGGTTTCCCATGCAACGCCTGGGCAATCAGCTCCGTAATCTGGAACACGCCGTAGTCATAACCATTGACACCATTTTTACCCGCCTGTCTGTTGGCCTCTGCATCGGGCAGCCGTTTATCGTGGCTGAACAGGGCAATCTGATCGTAGGTTTCATCTTGGCGTAGGTTGGTTTTCAGTTCACCCTGTTGCGGGTGCGGGGTCAGCAGGGGGAAATTCACCTTGGCGGCCCGCTTGCTCTTCAGCACTGTCCGGTTCAGCTTCTTGAGCCTGGCATCGATTTCCTCACGCTTGATGCCAATGGATTCGAATTCAAGATTGCAGTCCCCCAGCAGCAGAATGTTCCTGTGGTACATGCGCTTGCTTTTCTTTGCCCGCAGGGTCAGCCATTCTATCAGTGCGTCAAACTCCCAGCGTCGCTCATCCTTGTTCTGGCCATAGAGCAAATGGGCATTGACGACCAGCAGTTCATGGGGCTCTGCACCATTTTTGCCCTGAATCCGAAATGAAACACAATGTGGCTGACGAATGAAGGTAAGAAACCGTGGCAAGGTGATCACCGGACTCGCGGGCGCCCGTTTGCCCTGCTGGCGATTCATTTCCTTCTTCGCTTCCCAGACCTCCAGATCAAATTCGTGCTGCTCCCAGCTTTGCTGGAAGTCATGATGATACTCGAACAGGGTATTCACGACCCTGGAACGATCATAGCTGATATCCGAGGCCAGTTCCGTTCGTGCAATGCGCGGCCAGTGAAAGACCATGGCCAGCCGTTCGGTATTGCCCCGGTCGCCCGGAAAGGTTCCGGTGACATCGGAAACAACCAGACCATACTTCGGTCCGAGCAATTCGTGCAGATGACGGATCCCTTCCAGATCATCCATGACTTCCTGGATGGCAAGCAGGTCGAAACGCCCGGCAATCAACTGGAGAAACGCCCAGGCCATGGGCGAGCGTTTTTTTACACTGCCGAGTTTGCGAATATTGAAGGTGCCCAGCACCACCGACTTGTTGCGCCGCTTTGGCAGGCCATAGGATTCTGCCGAGGTCCGGGCCAGATCCATGATCTTGCGCCATTGTGTCGGGCTGAAGGTATTTGCCGGCATAGACTGGCCTGCTCCTGCTGGTGCGATTGGGTCATGTACCCCACACCTACATAATAGGTAATCCTGGCGGATTCGCCAGCGATCGGCATGCCCTTGTCCACCGGGCCGGTTGTATTCGTCTCTTGAAACTTTTCTCTTTCCCCGCCCCTATACATGTCCATAGCGGGTTGCTTCGCCAACCCAGCGCTGGATGAGTTTGTCCGCCAGCGGTCTGTCTTGGAGCAACAGGCGATCGGCACAGGCCAGCACCTCGGGCATCAGGTGCTGATCCCGTTGCAGATCGGCAATACGCAACTGCAACTGGCCGGTCTGTTTCGTTCCCAGTACTTCGCCCGGACCACGCAGTTCCAGATCCTTGCGGGCAATGACGAAGCCGTCGTTGCTGTCACGCATGGCGGCGAGGCGTTCCCGGGCCTGCTGCGACAGCTTGCCCTGGTACATGAGCACACAGACACTGGCCTCGCTGCCGCGCCCGACCCGGCCTCGCAACTGATGCAGCTGCGACAGACCCAGGCGTTCAGCATTTTCCATGATCATCAGGCTGGCATTGGGCACGTCCACCCCCACCTCGATGACCGTGGTGGCCACCAGCAGCTCGATGTTACCTGCCTTGAAGTCCTGCATGACATTCTGCTTGTCGCCACTTTTCATGCGTCCGTGCACCAGCCCCACATTTATCTCCGGCAATGCCTCGGCCAGCAGGCGGGCGGTGTCTTCGGCCGCCTGGCATTGCAGGGCATCGGATTCCTCGATAAGGGTGCAGACCCAGTAGACCTGCTTGCCCTGCTGACAGGCTCGGGCCACCCGTTCGACCACCTCGGCGCGACGACTGTCCGGGATCACCACAGTCTCCACGGGCTTGCGTCCGGGCGGCAGCTCGTCGATGATCGAACAGTCCAGATCCGCATACACGGCCATGCTCAGGGTGCGCGGGATGGGGGTGGCAGTCATGATCAACTGATGAGGGTACTGATCACCCTGTCGACCCTTGCCCCACAGGGCCATGCGCTGGTGCACACCGAAGCGGTGCTGCTCGTCGATCACCACCAGGGCAAGCCGGTTGAAACGGATGTCATCCTGAAACAGGGCATGGGTGCCCACGGCAACGCGTGTCGTACCATCCTCGAGATCCTGCATGGCCTGTTTGCGCACTGCGGTCTTCTGCCTGCCTGACAGCAGGCTCACGCGGATCCCCAGCGGTGCCAACCAGTGGCTGAAATTCAGATAATGCTGCTCGGCAAGGATTTCCGTCGGCGCCATGATGGCCGCCTGATAGCCGGCTTCCACCGCCTGCAGGGCAGCCAGGGCGGCCACCACCGTCTTGCCCGAGCCCACGTCACCCTGCACCAGACGCTGCATGGGCAGAGGCTTTTGCAGATCCTGTTCGATCACTGCGGCAACCCGCTGCTGGGCACCGGTGAGTTCAAAACCCAACCCATCGACAAACTGCCGGGTCAGCTTGCCGCCGGTTTTCAGGGCCACGGCCCGGTGTTGCCGTGCCCGGGCACGCAACTGGCGCAGGCTGAGCACATGGGCCAGCAGTTCTTCGAAGATCAGCCGCTGCTGCATGATGTGTTGCCCCTCACGCAGGACTGCCAGTGAGGCATCCGGTGGTGGCCGGTGCAGGTAGAGCAGGGCCTGCTTCAGATCAGGCAACGATTCATTGCCAACCTGCAGGGGGGACAGATCGTCCTGCAACGACAACCGGTCCTGTTGCAGCCACAGCAGGGCCTGATCGGTGAGATTGCGCAGAGTCAACTGATGCACGCCATCGGTGGCCGGGTATACCGGCGTCAGGGCTTCTTCGACTTCACGGCTCAGATCTTCATCGAGCCGGGCAAATTCCGGATGGATCATTTCCAGGCCACCACTACCGCGCCGTGCCTCGCCAAAACAGCGCACCGTGTTGCCACGTCTGAGCAGTTCCTGCTGACGGGCATTGAAATGAAAGAAACGCAGGGTAAGGAAGCCGGTACCATCACTGATGCGCGACAGCAGCATGCGCCGACGGCCAAACTTGATTTCGGTCAGCTCGACCGAACCCTGGATCACGGCCTCACTGGCCGGACGCAGGGCACCGATGGGGGTGATGCGGGTTCGATCCTCGTAGCGCAGGGGCAGATGAAATAGCAGATCCTCCACCGAATGAATGGCTAGTTTCTCCAGCCGTTGGGCCAGCTTCGGCCCCACTCCCTTGAGTTGCTGTATGGGGGTCACGGCTGCTGCTGGCGGTTTTTCTGAGCTGACGGATTCCATGTCATTTTTCTCCCTTCCGGTCTTGCCTTGAAGTGGCGACGGCCATTGTCGGAATAAAATAAATAGCGGGATACTCTGGGCGAAGGCTAGCTGAACGACAGGCTTATTCGGGGGATGCCCCAAATGCATTCCTGCAGGCTTGACGGCAACATCCCCGCTGTCGACACCGGCCAGTGATCATGTCTTCCAGGCCATGAACCCATGGGCAAATCAGGTTAACACCATCACCGCGTCCATTTCCACAGCCGCGTCCTTTGGCAGGGCCGCCACGCCGATGGCGGCACGGGCCGGATAGGGGGCGGTAAAGTAGTCGACCATGATTTCGTTGACCAGCGGGAAGTGGTCCAGATCGGTGAGAAACACGTTGAGCTTGACGATATCCTTCAGCTCGCCACCGGCAGCCTGGCAGACGGCCTGCAGGTTGTCGAGCACCTGGCGGATCTGTGCGGCCATGTCACCTTGCACCATTTCCATGGTTCCGGGCACCAGCGGGATCTGTCCGGAAAGATAGACCGTGCCGTCGACATTGACGGCCTGGGAATAGGTACCAATGGCGCCGGGGGCCTGGGCAGTTTCGATGATGTGACGAGTCATGGGGTTTCCTTCAGTGTTGGTTGGAGAGAGTCAATTATGCCTTCATTTCTTCAGCCGCTGAATCCTCACCACCATGTCCAGGCTGCGCAGGCTGCGCATCACCCGGGCAAGATGCTGGCGATCGACGACCGAAACCGTGAAACTCATGGTGGAGTGAATGCCATCCCGTTCCTCGATATTGACGTTTTCGATATTGGCTTCCATTTCGGTCAGTGCCGAGGCAATTCTTGCCAGTACCCCACGCTGATTTTTTACCAGCATGCGAAGATCCACGGCAAACTCGCCTTCCACCTTGTCTTCCCAGTCCACGTCGATCCATTTTTCCGGGCGGTTCCTGAATTCTGCCACGTTCTTGCAGTCCTTGGTATGCACGACGATGCCGCGTCCCGAGGAAACGAAACCGATGATATCATCCCCCGGAATCGGCCGGCAGCATTTGGCAAAGGTCACCACCGCCCCTTCCGTACCCCGAATGAACAGGGGCTTGGTCTTGCCACCTGCCGTGCCCGATGAAGCCTCCAGCTCATCGGACATGAGCAGGGCGCGGGCAATGACCATGGGCATGTGGTTACCCAGGCCAATTTCTGCGTACATCTGCTCCATGGAATCGAACTTGAATTCCTCCAGCACCTTCTGGACCTGCTCTTCACTGAGGTTTTCCTGACTCATGCCGTGGGCGGCGAGTGACTTGTTGAGCAGACGGGTGCCGAGCATCACGGCCTCGTCCTGCTTGAGGTTCTTGAGGAAGCTGCGGATGTTGGTGCGGGCCTTGGCGGTGATGACGAAATCCAGCCAGGCGGGATTGGGCTGGGCACCCCTGGAGGTGATGATCTCCACGGTCTGGCCATTGTACAACTCGGTGCGCAGGGGCATGAGTCGCCGGTCGATCTTCACTGCCACGCAGTGGTAACCCACGTCGGTGTGCACGGCATAGGCAAAGTCCACGGCGGTGGCACCGCGGGGCAGCACCATGATGTCACCACCGGGGGTGAACACATAGACCTCGTCGGGGAACAGGTCGATCTTGACGCTTTCCAGAAATTCGATGGAGTTGCCGGCCTTCTGCTGGATTTCCAGCACGTCATGCAACCACTGGCGGGCACGGATCTGGGCATTGTTGCGTGACGACTCTTCGCTGCTCTTGTAATACCAGTGGGCGGCGATGCCCGCCTCGGCGACCCGGTGCATGTCTTCGGTACGGATCTGGATTTCACTGGCCACACCATAGGGACTGAACAGCACCGTGTGCAGCGACTGGTAGCCATTGGCCTTGGGAATGGCGATGTAGTCCTTGAAGCGCCCGGGCATGGGGGTATAGAGATTGTGCACGATGCCCAAGGCACGGTAACAGGCATCGACATTGTCGACGATGATGCGCACCGCGTAGACATCCATCACCTCACTGAAGGCCAGCTGCTTGGTCTTCATCTTCTTGTAGATGCTGTACAGATGCTTCTCGCGCCCGACCACATCCCCCTGAAGTCCTTCCTGGCGCAGGCGTTCGCGGATGGCCTCCTCGATCTTGCCCACCACTTCCTTGCGGTTGCCGCGCGCCTTGTAGAGACTGGCCTTGAGGATGCGGCTGCGGTTCGGGTGCATGGCGGCAAACCCCAGGTCTTCCAGTTCCAGGCGCATGCGGTTCATGCCCAGGCGGTTGGCAATGGGTGCGTAGATTTCCAAGGTTTCCTTGGCGATGCGCCGACGCTTGTCCGGGCGCATGACACCGAGGGTACGCATGTTGTGCAGCCGATCGGCCAGCTTGATGATGATGACGCGGATGTCACGCACCATGGCCAGCATCATCTTGCGAAAGTTTTCCGCCTGGGCTTCGGCCTTGCTTTCAAACTGGATGTGGGTGAGCTTGCTGACCCCATCGACCAGCTCGGCCACTTCCTCTCCAAAACGCTTTTCCACCTGTTCCTTGGCGGTTTCCGTGTCTTCGATGACATCGTGCAAAATGGCTGCAACGATGCTCTTGTGATCCATGTGCATCTCGGCCAGGATCTTGGCCACGGCGATGGGGTGGGTGATATAGGGTTCACCACTCATGCGGTGCTGGCCATCGTGGGCCTCGGCACCAAACAGGTAGGCGCTATAGACTTCGGTGATCTGCTCGGTGCTGAGGTACTCTTCGAGAATTTCGCATAAATGGCTTATGCGAAATTCAGAAGAGGCTTCATCGAAATTGGAAGGGTTGGTGGCGATTACTCGCCTCCTTCGGCTCCCGAACCACCTGGATTCAGGCTGCCGGAGAGCGCGGCCTTGATGGCGGCGGCCACATCCATTTCCGCACTGCTCTGTTCCTCGTTGCCCGTGGCGACGGCAATTTCCTGGTCATCGCTGCTGACTTCTTCGCTGATTTCCTCGACCACTTCCGGTTCCTGCTCTTCGAGGATGGAGGCATCGATCAGGCCTTCGGCGATTTCCCGCAGGGCGATGACCGTGGGCTTGTCGTTTTCTTCTTCCACCAAGGGCTCCTTGCCGCCAGTGGCAATCTGGCGGGCGCGCTTGGAGGCGACCAGCACCAGTTCAAACCGGTTTTGTACATTTTCCAGACAATCTTCGACCGTAATACGTGCCATGTTTTTCTCCACAATCGTCCGCAGCACCATGCGCGGAACTCGAATTTCCAGGTTGACCGTACATTATAACCGTCTGACAGGCTGTTGAAAATCAAAGATTTTCAACAGCCTGTCAGACGGGGAGATCCCGCTTCATTCCCCGACCACCCCCCCCCGCAAACGGGGCTGGCCCGGCCTTTGCCGCTGGCGCTATGCCACAAAAGCGGCGCAGACCCCTTGCAGGCCCTCAGGCCAGCAGGGCGGCGAGCTGTTCGCGGTGTCGCGCCTGCTGCTGCGGGGTTTTCAGCCGCTGGCTGACGATGATGGCCCGGATCTCCGCCAGTGCGGTGTCGAAATCGTCATTGAACACCAGGAAATCGAACTCGGCATAATGGGACATTTCCGCCTCGGCATCGCGCATGCGCCGGGCGATCACCTCGTCGCTGTCCTGGCCACGTCCCTTGAGCCGCTGTTCCAGCGCCTCACGGCTCGGTGGCATGATGAAAATGCCCACACAGTCGGCAAACAGCTTGCGCACCTGCCGCGCCCCCTGCCAGTCGATTTCCAGGATCACATCGACCCCTTCGGCCAGGCGCTTGCTGATGTTGGCCCTGGCCGTGCCGTAATAGTTGTCGAACACCTTGGCATGTTCGACAAACCCGTCGTCACGCACCATGGCCTCGAAGGCGGCCACATCGACGAAATGATAATGCACCCCGTCCTGCTCGCCGGGCCGGGGCGCACGGGTGGTGTGGGACACCGACACCTCGATGCCATCGGTGGACTCCAGCAGCGCCTTGAGCAGGCTGCTCTTGCCGGCGCCGGAGGGGGCGGAAACGATATATAAGGTACCTGTTGGCTGGGCCATGTTGCTGATTGATCTCCCAAATTTGTGACGGTCATTGTTCTGCTGGCAGCCCGGTCTGCCGGGCCTATTCGATATTCTGGATTTGCTCGCGCATCTGTTCGATGAGCACCTTCATGTCCACCGAGGCCCGGGTCGTGTCGGCATGCACCGACTTGGACCCCAGGGTGTTGGCCTCGCGGTTGAGTTCCTGCATGAGAAAGTCCAGCCGCCGGCCCACCGGCTTGTCCTCGGCCAGCACCCGGCGGACTTCGTCGATGTGCATTTTCAGCCGGTCCATTTCTTCGGCCACGTCGGTTTTCTGGGCCAGCATGACCAGCTCCTGTTCGAGGCGCTCGTCATCGTGGTCGATGCCCGCCTCTTCCAGGCGCTGCCTGAGCTTGTCACGCCAGGCCTGCATGATTTCGGGCATCTTCGCCTGCACGGCCCCGACGATGCGGTCCATCTCGTCGCAGCGCTCGGTGATCATGTCGGCCAGTCGGGCGCCTTCACGTTCACGGGTCGCAACGAGATCGTCCAGGGTGGTGTCCAGCAGGGCGAGAATGTCCTTTTTCAGGGCTTCGGGATCCGGTGAGCGACTCTGGATCACCCCCGGCCAGCGCAAGACATCCAGCGAGCTGATGGGCGAGGGATCGTAGAGAATGCCATCGATGTGGCGGCTGGCCTCCGCAATCTGCCGGATCAGCGCCTCGTTGAGGCTCAGCGCCTCACGGGTCTGTTCCGCTGGCTGCAGTTTGATGGCACATTCCAGCTTGCCACGGCTCAGGCGCGCACCGATGCGCTCACGGATCAGCGGTTCCAGGCTGCGGATGTCTTCCGGCAGGCGCAGGAAAATGTCCAGATAACGGTGGTTGACTGTGCGCATTTCCATTATCAGTTCACCGTATTCACTGCTGGTTTCCTGCCGGCTGAATGCTGTCATGCTTCTGGTCATGCCCGTTTTTCCCCTGCTGATTTCGTTCCGGTACCAAGACTAACACGCCCTCACACCGGGAAGAAAACCCTCTGCCGAGAAAATTGCAGTTCATTCAATTTCTGGAAAACTTGAAATCCTGACGAGTTTTCAATAACTTGAGCAAATGTTGAAAAAACAGACCCATGAACTGCCCATCGGCAGCCAGCTGGACGGCTATACCATTGAAAGTGTCATCGGTGGCGGCGGCTTCAGTGTGGTCTACAAGGCCCGGGACAAGGACGGCTACAAGGTCATCATCAAGGAGTACATGCCCAGCAAGCTGGCGGTGCGCAACGAGGACCTTGAAGTGGTGGCCTGTGACGAGAACCATGTCGAGCGTTTTGCCCATGGCCGGCGCCTGTTCTTTCAGGAAGCCAGCACCCTCACCGGTCTCAAGCACCCCAACATCGTCAACGTGATCAACTTCTTCCGTGCCAATGGCACGGTCTACATGGTCATGGTCTACGAGGAAGGCCACAACCTGCAGAGCTACATACAGCGTCACAAGGGCAAGCTCAGCGAGACCTTCATCATGACCATATTCCCGGCCCTGCTCAATGGCCTGCAACAGATCCACAGCCATGGCCTGCTACACCTTGACGTCAAGCCGGGCAACATCCACCTGCGCAGTGGTGCCAATCCCCTGCTGCTGGACTTCGGTGCCGTGCACGAAATGATGCACACCCGCCAGTTTCAGCCCAATCAGGTGGTGACCCCGGGTTTTTCACCCATCGAACAACTGGATCCCGGCGGTTATGTGGGTCCGTGGACCGATATCTACGCCCTCGGCGCCACCATTCGCACCTGCATGGCCGGCACCCCACCGCCCCAGTCCATCAAGCGGCGCGAGCGCGACACCATGCGCCCGGCGGTCAATGCCTTCAAGAAGCGCTATTCCCAGCCCCTGCTGGAAGCCATCGACTGGAGCATGGAAGTGGACCCGCTGCTGCGGCCCCAGAACGTGGAGCAGCTGCTAGACTCACTCAAGAACGTTCCGACCCCCGCGGCAAACCAGTGAGGCCAGCTCCCCATGCAATTTGAAATCGGCCGCACCAGCCGCCTGGGCAACCGCCAGGTCAACCAGGACAGACTCACCGCCATCGAGTCGGACGATGGCGTGGTGCTGGTGCTGGGTGACGGCCTGGGGGGCAAGCCGGGTGGCGACCTGGCCTCACAGACCCTGATCGATACCATCACCGAGCAGCTCACCCTGCACCCCCTGCCTGCCGAGAACCCCGAGAAATTTCTGCGCGAGCTGCTGCGCCGCGCCCACCACGCCATTCTCATGGCTGGCGCCGAACAGCGCCCACCCATAGCCCCGGGCACCACCGCCGTCATCGCCCTGGTGCAAAACGGCACGGCCTGGTGGGCCCATGTGGGTGACAGCCGTCTCTACCTGTTCCGCAATGGCGTGCCCCTGTATCGCACCCAGGATCATTCCTACGTGGAAGAGCTGTACCAGGCCGGGCGCATCACCCTGCAGAAGACCCACGACCATCCCATGCGCAACTACGTGACCAAGTGCATCGGCCTGTTCAACAAGGAACCGGAGATCGAGGTCAGCCCCAGCGTGCCGCTGCGGGTGGGCGATATCCTGCTGCTGTGCTCCGACGGATTCTGGGAGCCGCTGGACGAACTCCAGCTCGGAACCCTGATTCAGCAAGGCCCACTCAACGAAGCCCTAGACAACCTGGCCGAGCGGGCCTAAGCGGCCAGCTACCCCCACAGCGACAACACCAGCGCCCTGGCCCTCAAGGTCATCTCCCTGCAACAACCCGGCAAGCCAAGAAAAACCGGGTCGGAGAAACCCTTCAATCCCATGGACACCCTCAATTCCGCCATTGCCGACATTACCGAGGCCATCCGCGAATACGAGGACGAAATGAAAAAGAAGTAGGCCCAGGCAGGCTGTCAAACCGGGCAAAACCTGATAAGGTCGCCTCCTTCAAATTGCAGCCAACCCTCAAGGACACATTCATGCGACCCAGTGGACGTAGACCCGATCAGCTTCGCGAGATCACAATCACCCGCAACTACACCAAACATGCCGAAGGCGCGGTACTCGTCGAATTTGGCGACACCAAGGTACTGTGCACCGCCTCGGTGGAGGCTAGGGTACCGGGCTTTCTGAAAGGCAAGGGCCAAGGCTGGGTCACCGCCGAATACGGCATGCTGCCCCGCTCCACGGGCAGTCGCATGCGCCGCGAATCCACCCAGGGCAAACAGGGTGGACGCACCATGGAAATCCAGCGTCTCATCGGCCGTTCCCTGCGCGCCGCAGTGGACATGGAAAAGCTCGGCGAGCACACCATCACCGTCGACTGTGACGTGCTGCAGGCTGATGGCGGCACCCGCACCGCCTCCATCACCGGCGCCTTCGTGGCCCTCACCGATGCGGTGCGCCACATGCAGTACAACAAGATGATCAGCGACGATCCCATCCTCGGCCACATCGCCTCCGTGTCGGTTGGCGTCTATCAGGGCACGCCGATTACCGATCTGGATTACGCCGAAGACTCCAACTGCGATACCGACATGAATATCGTCATGAACGACCAGGGCGGTTTCATCGAAATCCAGGGCACCGCCGAAGGCCAAGCCTTCACGGCGGACGAGCTGCAGGCCATGCTCGCGCTGGGCAGGCAGTCCATCGAGGAATTGATCCTGCATCAGCGGGAAGCCCTGGGCACGGCCAGCGAATAAGCCTCGAACGGAACCTCGGCGCACGCCCCCTGTTGCCTTCGAAGATCCGCAGCTGGCCGCCCCCTTTGCCTCGCTCGGATCCCCGGACGTCAAGGATGACGTTTCACATCAGGCGCCGTGCCACTGTATTGCCATGGCCCAGACCTGCCATCGGCACAATAGGAAAAAAACGCAACTGAAAAAAACCGGATTCAGTCCTGTTCCGCACGCACCACCAGGACATCACAGCCGGGATTCTGCACCACGCCGTTTGCTGTCGAACCCAGGATTGCGGTGATACCGTGATGGCCATGAGACGCCAGCACAATCAGATCGGCATTGTGTTCCTCACAGAAGCGCAGGATTTCCCTTTTTGCCGAGTGGCAACTGAAGCGGACTTCCCGCCCGACCTCCTTGCAGGGCAAGGCCTCGATCATTTCACTCAAGGCGGCCATGGCTTTCTCCCGGCGCCAGGCTTCGGGATCACTGTCTTCGGGGGCGATCTCGTCGTTGGAACGATCTTCCGGGAAATACTCCACCACGTGCAGCAGGGTCAGCCGGGCACCATAGCGCTGACAGAGATCACAGGCCTGCTCCAGGGCAAGCCGACTGCTGGCGGAAAAATCAGTGGCACAAAGGACATGCTTGTAGGCTTTCATAGGGACTCCTTGCAGGTTTTCACTGCCAACAGGGTGTTGAAAAAGGGCCTTTTTCAGCGCCTGCCAGATGGCAGGATCATCGTTGCTGTCCTGCAATATACCTCTTTTTTCCTGATGTTTTTCAGCAGACCGGCGGAAATTTGCTTGCGCGGCAAGGCGCTCTGGTAAAGAAGCATAGTGCCTGGCTTGCCAGATTCCGGCAACACCTGCTCAGGCAGGATGAATCCGGTATAATTCGCACCAAGCTTCACCCATCCACAGACCCAGGCAGGCCAACCACACCATGACAAAACAAATCGTTCTCGCCAGCAACAACCCGGGCAAGGTCAGGGAAATCGGCCAGTTACTGACGGATTTCCACATGGAGGTTCTGCCCCAGTCGGCCTTCGACATCAGCGAGGTCGAGGAGACAGGACTGACCTTCGTGGAAAATGCCATCCTCAAGGCCCGCCATGCTTCCCGGCACAGCGGCCTGCCGGCTCTGGCCGACGACTCGGGGCTGGAGGTGGATGCCCTGAATGGTGAGCCGGGCATCTACTCGGCCCGTTATGCCGGAGTGGGCGCCAGCGATGAGCAGAACCTGCAGAAACTGCTGGAGGCGCTGAAGGATGTGCCGGAACAGCAACGCACGGCCCGTTTTCAGTGCCTGATGGTCTACATGCGCCACGGTGCCGATCCCACCCCGCTCATCGCCCAGGGCACTTGGGAAGGACGCATCACCGTCGAGCCCCAGGGTGAAAACGGCTTTGGCTATGATCCGGTGTTCTTCGTGCCCGAGCACGGCTGCACCTCGGCACAACTCCCTGCTGAGGTGAAAAACCGCCTCAGCCACCGTGGCCAAGCGCTGCGCCAACTGGTGCGTTTACTGGCCGAAAGGTCATAATCTACCTTTTAAACACAGCCCAGATCACTGTTTTTTCTGAATTTTCTTGGTTTTTTCAGCCTGCCTGTGCTAAAAATAGAGCTCTACAGCGGCGTTGTATCCTCGACTGTAATAAAAACCAACAACAAACAGCCGTATCTGCATCCTTAACGACAAGGGATCTCACATGAACAAGCTGGTCTTCTCACAGCGCGGGCTTTGCTGTCTGCAGCGTATCAGTCGCATCCTCGATCGTGAGCTTGGTCTTCAATACCGCCTTTCCAGTCAGAAGCAGTTACTGGAACTGCTGAGCGTTTCCTCCATCAGCCCCATCGAGGACGTGCGCCACTGTTTCAACGAGCTGCTGGACGAGCAGCGCGAGCAGATCCTCGCCATGGGTGTAAGCCTGCCTGAATCGGGCTTTTTCCGCAGCCTGCCGGCGCTTTGACCGGCTGTTGAAAAAGACCCTGCCGGCTTTTTCAACCCCGCCGCCGTAAATGCGATTTTCGTTTTCCTCCCATTGTCTTAACAAGGGCACAGCCTCCCTGCACTGCTGACAGTGCTGCTGAAAAACGGCACTTTTCAACAACCTGTCAAGATGCTTTTGTCCCCGGCCTTGCACACCATTTGCTTGACTTGTCGGAGCAAGCTGATCCAGATCAACAAAGTCGATTGCAGATT
>JAJRYG010000007.1 GCA_024275915.1 Gammaproteobacteria bacterium | reverse complement strand
TGTTGGTTGTCTTGGCGACTCCAATTCCACCAACTCAGGGACCGTTTTTTTATGCTGGCATGCCATCTTGCTGCGCCTTTCTCCTTCGTTTTCTGGACTTCACTTTTGGTGAAGTCCAGAAATTATCGCGTCATGCGCAGTTCACGCTGTATATAAGCTGTTTCCTTGCAAAACAGCTTCGGTTTTATGCAACTGTCGGGTGAATTCTGTCGTCCTGTTTAGCCAATGATTGGGTAAACCCTATTCATGCCTTTGTGCAGCAGGTTTTTTTTGCAAGGCGCCGGAAAAGCCATTTTGTCGCCAGGCCTCGTACACCACGATGGATACCGTGTTGGCCAGATTGAGGCTGCGGTTGGAAGGTTGCATGGGCAGGCGTAACATATGGCCGGGTTCCATCTGCTGTTTGATGGTCTCGGGCAGGCCGCGCGTTTCCGGCCCGAACAACAAGGCATCACCCGGTTGGTAGGCCACCTCGAAGGCATTGCGTGTACCGTGGGTGGAAAAGCCATACAGATTACCAGGTTTGGTACTGTCCAGGAAAGCCTGCAGACTGGCATGCTGTTTCACCTGGGCATATTCGTGGTAATCCAGCCCGGCGCGCTTCAGTCGGCTGTCATCCAGCTCGAAACCAAGTGGCTCGATCAAGTGCAGACTGGCACCCGTGTTGGCACACAGGCGGATGATATTGCCCGTATTGGGCGGAATTTCCGGTTCGAACAGCACAATATGAAACATGGGAGCAGGGTAAAGGTAAAAGAACAAAGATAAAAGGCCCATCAGCCTTGTAAGGGGTAACTTAAATCCTGTATCTTTTCTCCACTATGTCTGATGCACGCTATTCCCCTGACGAACTTGACCTGCTGGCCACCGAATTCTGTGGCATGCCCTTCAATACTCCCCTGGTGCTGCTATCCGGCTGTGTGGGATTTGGCGAGGAATATACCAGTGTCGAGGGCTATTCCAACAGTGACGTAGGTGCAGTCTGCCTCAAGGGCACCACCCTCGAACCCCGCCTGGGCAACAGGCCGCACCGGGTGTTCGAAACCCCCATGGGCATGCTCAATGCCATCGGCCTGCAGAATCCCGGTACCCAGGTGGTGGTCAACGAGATCCTGCCCGACCTGGATTTTTCCGAAACCCGCTATATAGCCAACCTGTCCGGCTCGACCATCGAGGAATACCGTGAAGTCGCCCGTCTGTTCGACGACTCGCCCATCGATGCCATGGAAATCAATATCTCATGCCCGAATGTCAAAGAAGGTGGGGTGGCCTTCGGCAATGATCCCGACATGTCTGCACAGGTGGTAGCCGCCTGCCGTGAAGTGACCGACAAGCCCCTGATCACCAAGATGTCGCCCAACCAGACGGACATCGCGGAAAATGCCCGGCGCTGCATCGAGGCCGGCACCGATGCCTTTGCCGTCATCAACACCTTGATGGGCATGGCCATCGATATCGAGGATCGCACACCCATCATAGGCAACAACCAGGGAGGCCTGTCCGGACCAGCCATCAAGCCCATCGCCCTGCTCAAGGTTCATCAGGTCTACCAGGTGGCCAGAGAGCATGACATTCCCATCATTGGTCAGGGTGGCATCACCACAGCCGAGGATGCCCTGGAGTTCCTCATTGCCGGCGCCTCGGCGGTGGGCATCGGCACCGCGCTATTCTATGACCCGCTGATCTGCCGCAAGATCAACCAGGGTATCATCGGCTACCTGAACCGCCATGAGCTGGCCAATGTGGCCCAGCTGACCGGCAGCCTGGTCCTCAACGACTGAGCAAAGCGCGGTTTTTGCCGGATCGCTGTGCTAAGCTAAAAACTACTCCCAGTAACTCCGGAACCGGATCATGCCTCTCAGACTGATCATCAAAATGCTCGTGGTCGTCGTCATCGTCAGCCTGGCTCTGCTCTATTATCTTCCTCTCATGAACGGCAAGCCTCCTTTCCATGGCGTCAGCCAGATTCTGAGCAAGACCAGCAACAGCCTCAGGGACAGCAGCCAGACTGTCAGCCACAAGATCACCAATGCTATTTCTGAGCTGCCAGACTCGACACCACCAACGGCCAGCAAACCGGTCACAATCTACCGTTGGCAGGATGCACAGGGCCAGTGGCACTTCAGCAATACACCGCCAGCTTCTGATCAACCCTACCAAGCCCAGCTTATCGACCCGGCGACCAATGTGGTCCAGAGTGTACCCCTTGCCCAGGCTAAACCTGTCGACAAAAGCGAGCAACAGGCGCAGCCCGGTGAACCCGGTTCAAACCCCTATTCGGCACAGAGCATCCAGAACCTGATGGACAAGTCCAAGGCCATCAAGGAACAGATGAACGCCCGCAATGCCAAGCTGGATCAAATCATCAACCAGTCCCGGTGACCATTGCCATATCCATGCAAAAATGATTCTTTATCATTACTGATTCAAGGCTCAGGAATACCTCATGGCTGAAACCACAAACAAGACCCGTAACCCACCCCTGACTGCACCCCTGATTTTTATCGTTGCCCTGCTTTTTTCCCTGCTGTTCAATGGGCTCAACCTGATCTGGTTCTCTATAAGCATGGTTTTTCTCATCCTGCTGGCATACGTCACGGTCAGGCGCAACTATGCCACCGGCTTCAGGATCCATTACCCCTGGCTGACACTGGCCATGCTATTGTTCTGGATCTGGCTCGGATTAACCATTCCCTTCAGCCAGGTCACTTATCTTGCCACCATCAATTTCTGGTGGGTCGGCACACTGCCCCTGATGTATCTGGTTTACACCTTCATGCCAGAACAGGACGATTTCTGGAATACGCTGGTCAAACTGTTGCTGCTAAGCGGGATTGCACTTTGTATCCATGCCATCTACCAGTACTATTTTATCCATGGCGAACCGCTAGCCACCTTCTTCAATCGCAATTCACTGGCGGTATTTCTCAATCTGCTGATCTTTCCGGCCATTGCCCTGTTTCTGGCCGCCAGAAACCGCTCACAGGCCTGGTTGTTGATTCTTGTCATTCTGCTGTTCGCCTATACCATTGGCATCATCAAGAGCCGTGGTGCCGGACTTGGTTTTGTGCTGGGCTTTGGCCTGTTTTCCTTTTTGCCTACAGGCATGTCAGCCCACAACGCTGGGCCGCCCTGTTTGTCACCATCATGGTTGCTGTTCTGCTTGCCACACTCAGTGCCAAACTCAACCCCCTGACCGTCGATACCAGCCTGCTGGAACGTTTTGCCAGCCTGCATGATATCGACAGTGCCGGCCAGGATCGTTTTGTGATCTGGCAGCCTGCCTGGCGACTGTTCCTGGAACACCCCCTGTTCGGTATTGGTCTTGGCAGTTACTATCTTGCCATTCCACCCTACCTGGATCTGCATGATTACAGTGCCCAGTATTACGTGCACAATGATTATCTGCAGATTGCCCTGGAAACGGGTGTCCCCGGTTTGCTGCTTTTCCTCTCCATCTATGTTTTTGCCCTGCGGCAGTTCATTCGTGGCATCAAGGCAACCATCGACAAACCGGCAACCCGCCTGCAGCTGCTGGGTGTATCTTCGGCACTGCTGGCGGTGGCATTTCATGGATTTTTTACCTTTGTCATCTATACCATGCCACTGACCATGCTGTTGGGGCTCTACTTTGGCCGGCTCAATCAACTTGCCGAACAGGCAAGTGGTTTGCCTGTCAGTTATGTATTGCGTCCCCATTTCCTGCGCAAGGGAATCTATACCTTTGTCACGGGTGTGACCGGTTTTATCATCATCTTTTACTTTACCAGCCTGGGCATAAGCACCTATTATTCCAACAAGGGGATAATCCTCAGCAAACGTGCCTTTCTGCGCGAGGCTCATGAGGCACTGCTACTGGCACAGGTGTTTGCACCAAAAATCGATACGGCTTTTTACAAGGATGCGGATCTGTTGCAGAAAACCGCCCTTGTCATCCATGACAACGATGAAGTAAAGCAAGAATTGTTGCAAGAGGCAGAACAAAAGGCCCTGCAAGCCGCCAGGCTCAACCCTCTGCGCCCGCAAACAGCCTATATCCTTGCACAGATCTACGCGCAATCCAGGCCACAGGACATCAACCTCGTCCTGCAAAAATACATCGATGCGCTGAAACTCAATCCCAGATTCCTCGAGGCACGCTTGGCGCTGGCCAGCAGACTCCATGCCCTGGGGCGAGTCCAGGATGCCTACAATGTGATACGCAATGGTTTTCCCTATGTGTACGGAAACCTTGGTACCACTTTCATGAGCTACCTTGCCTTGGGTGTTTCTGTCAGTCGGGAGGTTGGCGATGATGAGCTGGCTGCGCTCATGCAGGAACGCATCAATTTCTATCAGCAGCAGCTCGACAGGATGCAGGCTGACGCAGAGGCCGATCGAACCGGCCTGTAATCGGCATGGTGAGGCGGTGAGGCTCGTCAGGCTTCATCGAGCCCCAGTTCCTTTATTTTTCTTGTCAGTGTGTTTCTACCCCAGCCAAGCAATTTTGCGGCATCCTGGCGGCGACCCGCTGATTTTTTCAGTGCCGTTTCAATCATCACTTTTTCAAATTTTGGTACTGCATCATCGAGAATGGCGCTGCTACCCATTGCCAGCTCGTTTTCTGCCCATTGGCGCAGGCCTTCCAGCCAGTCACTGGCTGGCCGCTCTGGCTGGGCCTGGCTGAGCAGCTCGGGCGGCAGGTCTGCCAGGTGTATGATCTGGCCTGGCGACATCACCGTCAGCCAGCGACAGGTATTTTCCAGCTGACGCACATTGCCCGGCCAGTCGAGGTTACTGATGAACTCCATGGTTTCCTCATCGAGGGTCTTCACGTCCATGTTCAGCTCAATGGCTGCGCTGTGCAGGAAATGCCCGGCCAGCAGAACGATGTCTTCTCGCCGTTCGCGCAACGGTGGAATATGGATCCGGATCACGTTCAGTCGATGAAACAGATCCTCGCGGAAGTCACCGCGCTCAACCCGCTGCTCAAGGTTCTGGTGGGTGGCGGCGATGATCCGTACGTCGACCTTGATGGGGCTGTGTCCTCCCACCCGATAGAATTCACCATCGGCCAGCACTCGCAGCAAACGGGTCTGCAGTTCTGCCGGCATGTCTCCGATTTCATCCAGAAACAGGGTGCCGCCATCGGCCTGTTCGAAACGGCCCTTGCGGCCGCTCTGGGCTCCGGTAAAGGCACCTTTTTCATGGCCAAACAGTTCCGATTCCATCAGATCCCGGGGGATGGCAGCCATGTTCAACGCAATAAAGGGTTTGCCTGCCCTCGGGCTGTGGCGGTGCAGAGCAAGGGCCACCAGCTCCTTGCCGGTTCCCGATTCGCCATTGATGAGAACGGTAATGTTCGAACGGGACAATCGGCCAATGGCCCTGAACACTTCCTGCATGGAGGCGGCCTTGCCGATGATCTCGGTGCTTTGCACCATGTCATTGCCACTGCCGGCACTGAGTTCCCGGTGGTGTTTGACCGCCCGCTGGGTCAACTCCACGGCTTCGTCCACATCGAAGGGCTTGGGCAGGTATTCGAAGGCACCTTTTTCATAGGCCGAGACCGCTGCATCGAGATCCGTGTGTGCAGTGATGATGATCACCGGCAGCTCGGCTATCTGTTCATGGATTCTGCCGAGCAATTCCAGCCCGTCCATGCCGGGCATGCGTATATCACAGATCACCGTATCGGGCTGTGCCTGCTTGAGTTCGGTCAGGACACTGTCGGCATCCTCGAAAGTACTGACATCCATGCCGGCCTGCTTGAGGGCTTTTTCCAGCACCCAGCGAATGGATCGATCATCATCTACCACCCAAACCGTCGCCTGATTCATTGACTATTTTCCTTCCTTCAATATGGGTAACAGAACAGAAACTAGCGTATTTCCTGCCCTGGATTCGAAATCGATGCGGCCCTGGTGCTGCGCCTGCTGCCAACGGATGCCGATGCCGACGAGATCCGCGCCCGCGACCCCCAG
>JAJRYG010000075.1 GCA_024275915.1 Gammaproteobacteria bacterium | reverse complement strand
TTATTCGTCCTGCCGGTAAACAGATTCTGTCCATGAACAGCAACGAAAAGCCGGAAAACGAGCTGTTGCATTCCCTTGGTATCCTCAAGTCTCTCGCGGCCTGACTCCCAGGACCGCGAATTTATGCAACAATCGGGTTTACACTTCACCCTCAGAATATCCGCCACCAAAATGGTCTTGTACTGGCAGGTATCCAGATGCCGCCACTTGCGGGGGCGTGAATCGTAACCCGGGGATTCCTTGCCACAGGTCGGGCAACACTGACAAGCGCCCTTCTCCTGTTCAACGTGAACGGTAACTTCGCCTTCCGACAATGCCAGTTCTACTCCGGATACCGCCAGGGATGCTTGATGCCCAGGATCTGGGCCTATCGGTCTTTATCTCTCAATAGGGGTTTACGATAATCTACCCACTCTATTTGGGGAAGAGCCGATTATTGAATCCCGTTAAAAAATGGAAAGGTAAAAAGAAAATGAAGTGCTATATTTATACCAAAGCCCTGCTTTCTCGACTTATTGCCATTGTGGGAATTTTCGGGCCATGAAACCTTTTTGGGATGAACAATGAATCAAGCCACAACCATCGACATGCCCAGTCGACAGGAAATGAATCGCTGGAAGCCGAATCTGCTTGCCATGACAGCACGCTTGCGTGGCAACCGGTTGGTATTGAGGTATCGTGGCTGGCGGCCGACGGCCGTGTTGCTGATCCTGATCGGCATATTCATGTTCGGCTTTTCCGGCGGTCGGCTTGACGCCATGTTGGACCTTTCGTCGTACGACATCATGGCGCTACCGGCGCTGGCCTTTCTGATCGTCTCCGCGTTCCTTGCCATGGCCTATGTGCAGGAGATCGTACTGGACTTTGCCACAAGGCGATTGCAGACCCGCAATGGTTTCTTTTGGCGCCTCAAACGTACCGACACCCCCTTCTCCGCCATTGAAGGAGTACGGATCCTCTCCCGCCGGCCCATGGTTACACCGTCATCGATCCGGCCCGGGATGGAAGCCACCGGCACAGGTTGGGATGTCATCCTGGTGCCACGTGACTGGAAGCCGACGGCTAACCTGTTGAGCCGGATTTTCGACAGCATTCAGCCCGGCCTGTCAAACAAGCTCGGCTTGGTCTTTCCCGGCTTCAATGTCTGGCGTGCACCTGACGAGCAACGGGCACGTTTGGTTGCCAATGCCCTGGCCGAGCGGATTGGCTGCACGGTTCAGACCACGAATCAGGGTGGCTAATACGTCTGAAAGATGATGGTGCATGGCAGACTAGAGGCTGGATGGGCTTGCCTGAATCCGGGCGCTGTCGATACAGGATCCCTCGTCCCCACCCACCTGAAGTCTCCCTGAACAGACAAGGGATGAGAACCAGAGATATTTCGTCATGCCAGCGCAGGCTACCATCCAGGCAGGGGGGTAGCTTGAGGGAAAAGGCGAGTTCGTTGCCACGTAACCGCTTCTTGCTATCGACAGGCCAGCTTCCCCCGCCCGAAGCCTCCCTGGATTCCAGCTTTCGCTGGAATGACGACGGAGCCGGGTTTTACTTGTATCTTGTCCCTTGTACCTGCCTTTAACCGCTGGAATGACCTTGAAGCCAGGTTTTACTTGTCACTCGTAACTCGCCCCTGCTTTCAATCCGTCATGCCAGCGCAGACTGGCATCCAGGCAGGGGGTAGCTTGAGAGAAAAGGCGAGTTCGTTGCCACGTAACCGCTTCTTGCCATCGACAGACCAGCATACTCCTCCCGAAGCCTCCCTGAATTCCAGCTTTCGCTGGAATGACGACGGAGCCGGGTTTTACTTGAATCTTGTAACTTGTATCTGCCTTTAATCGCTGGAATTACCTCGAAGCCGTATTTATTTGAATCTTGAAACCCGTAACTCATCCCTGCCCCTCAGTGCCCATATGCTCAGTCGGCGTCGTAACCGAGGTTGGGGGATAGCCAGCGTTCGGCTTCGGCCAGGCTCATGCCCTTACGCCTGGCGTAGTCGGCTACCTGGTCGCGGTTGATCTTGCCCACGGCAAAGTAGCTGGACTGGGGATGGCTGAAGTACCAGCCGCTGACCGACGCGGCGGGCCACATGGCATTGCTTTCGGTGAGGGTGACACCGGTGTTGTTCTCGGCATCCAGCAGTTGCCAGAGCAGGGGTTTTTCCGTGTGGTCGGGGCAGGCAGGATAGCCCGGCGCCGGGCGGATGCCGGTGTAGTTTTCCTTGATCAGTTTTTCGTTGTCGAAGGATTCGTTGACCAGACCGTTGCGGGGTTCCCAGTCACCTTCGTCGAAGCCCCAGTTGACGTGGCGAATGCGATCGTGCATGTGTTCGGCGAAGGCTTCGGCCAGGCGGTCGGCCAGGGCCTTGAGCATGATGGCGCTGTAGTCGTCATGCTCGGCTTCGAATCGCTTGACGCGTTCATCGATGCCCAGTCCCGTGGTTACCACGAAGGCACCGAGGTAGTCCTTGATGCCGCTTTCCTTGGGCGCGATGAAATCGGCCAGGCAGCGGTTGGGCTTGCCCGGTGGCAGCTCGGTCTGCTGGCGCAGATGATGAAGGGTGGTGAGCACTTCGCTGCGGCTGTCGTCGGTGTAGATCTCGATGTCGTCGTCTCCGACGCGGTTGGCCGGAAACAGCCCGACCACGGCGCGAGCCTTGAGCCATTTTTCCTCGATGATCTTCTTCAGCATGGCCTGGGCATCGTCGAACAGCTTGCGGGCTTCCTTGCCCTTGGTGGGATCGTTGAGGATCTTCGGGTAGGAACCTTTCATTTCCCAGGCATGGAAGAACGGTGTCCAATCGATGTAGGGGACGAGAAATTCCAGAGGCATGTCGTCGAAGACCTGGATGCCCGGCTGCCGGGGAACGGGAGCCTGGTAACCGGACCAGTCGATTTTTACCTTGTTGGCACGGGCGTCTTCCAGTGACAGCCACTTGGTCTTCGCCTTGCGCCCGGCCAGGTTGGCGCGCACGGTGTCGTATTCTTCGTGGATCTTCTTGACGAATTCGTCCTTGAATTCCTCGCTGATGAGGTTCTGAGCCACGCCCACTGCGCGCGAGGCGTCTTTCACCCATACGGTGGGACCGTGATAGTGCTGTTCGATCTTCACCGCGGTATGGGCCCGCGAGGTGGTGGCCCCGCCAATCATCATGGGGATGTCGAAGCCGAGACGTTCCATCTCCTTGGCCATGTGCACCATCTCGTCCAGCGACGGGGTAATGAGGCCGGACAGACCGATGATGTCGACGTTTTCCTTTTTCGCCGTATCCAGGATGCTGCTCGCCGGGACCATGACACCCAGATCGATCACCTCGAAGTTGTTGCACTGCAACACCACGCCGACGATGTTCTTGCCAATGTCATGCACGTCGCCCTTGACCGTGGCCATGAGGATCTTGCCATTGCTCTGGGTCTTGCCATCCTTTTCGGCTTCGATGTAGGGGATCAGGTGGGCCACGGCCTTTTTCATCACCCGCGCCGACTTGACCACCTGGGGCAGGAACATCTTGCCGTCACCGAACAGATCACCCACCGTGTTCATGCCGTCCATCAGTGGCCCTTCGATAACCTCGATGGGCCGGTCGAAGGCCTGACGGGCTTCTTCGGTGTCTTCCACCACCCAGGTATCGATACCCTTGACCATGGCGTGTTCGATGCGCTTGGCCACCGGCAGCTTGCGCCATTCCAGATCCTCGACTTTCTTTCCGGTGCTGCCGTCGCCCTTGTACTTGTCGGCAATGTCCAGCAGACGCTCGGTGGCATCGGGGCGGCGGTTGAGCACCACATCCTCTACCCGCTCGCGCAGTTCTTCGGGCAGGTCGTCGTACACGGCCAGCTGGCCGGCGTTGACGATGCCCATGTCCATGCCTGCCTTGATAGCGTGATAGAGGAATACCGCATGAATGGCTTCACGCACCGGATTGTTGCCACGGAAGCTGAAACTGACATTGGACACTCCGCCACTGACCAGGGCATGAGGCAGGGTCTGCTTGATGACCCGGGTGGCTTCGATGAAGTCCACGCCGTAGTTGTTGTGTTCATCAATGCCGGTTGCCACGGCGAAAATGTTGGGATCGAAAATGATGTCTTCGGCGGGGAAGCCTACCTGTTCGGTCAGTACCTTGTAGGCACGGGTACAGATCTCGATCTTGCGTTCCTTGGTATCGGCCTGGCCTTCCTCGTCAAAGGCCATGACGATGATGGCAGCACCGTAGCGCATGCACAGTCTGGCATGCTCGATGAACTTGTCCTCGCCTTCCTTGATGGAAATTGAGTTGACCACCCCCTTGCCCTGGGTGCACTTGAGGCCCGATTCGATGATGTGCCACTTGGAGGAATCGATCATCACCGGTACCCGGGCGATGTCAGGCTCGGAGGCGATGAGGTTGAGGAAGTCGACCATGGCCTTCTCGCCATCGAGCATGCCTTCGTCCATGTTGATGTCGATGATCTGGGCACCGTTTTCCACCTGCTCACGGGCCACGGTGAGAGCCTCGTCGAACTGGCCTTCGAGGATCAGCCGCTTGAAGCGGGCCGAGCCGGTGACATTGGTGCGCTCACCGACGTTGACGAACAGGGAGTCTTCGCCGATGTTGAAGGCTTCCAGACCACTGAGACGGCATTCGGGCTTGATCTCCGGTACCTTGCGCGGCGGGTACTTGCTCACCGCCTCGGCAATGGCCCGGATGTGGGCCGGGGAGGTGCCGCAGCAACCGCCGATGATGTTGAGGAAGCCGTTGCGTGCCCATTCCTCGATTTCTGCCGCCATCTGTTCGGGCGACTCGTCGTATTCCCCGAATTCGTTGGGCAGGCCGGCATTGGGGTGGGTGTTGATGTGGCAGTTGGCGATACCGGCCAGCTCTTCCACGTACTGGCGCAGCTCCGAGGCACCCAGCGCACAGTTGAAGCCGAAACTGATGGGCTTGATGTGGCGCAGGGAGTTCCAGAAGGCCTCCACGGTCTGGCCCGACAGGGTGCGCCCTGAGGCGTCGGTGATGGTGCCGGAGATCATCACCGGCAGGCGCTTGCCGGTGCGCTCGAAGAACTCGTCCACCGCAAACAGCGCCGCCTTGGCATTGAGGGTGTCGAAAATGGTCTCCACTAGGATAATGTCGGCACCGCCTTCCACCAGACCACGCAGGGCCTCGTCGTAGGCTTCGCGCAGCTCGTCGAAAGTGATGTTGCGAAAACCGGGATTGTTGACGTCGGGCGAGATGCTGCAGGTGCGGCTGGTGGGCCCGAGCACACCGGCGACGAAGCGTGGCTTGTCGGGGTTGGCCTGCTAGGCGGCGTCACAGGCCTGGCGCGCCAGACGGGCGGCTTCCACGTTGATCTCGTAGACCAGTTCTTCCATACCGTAGTCGGCCATGGAGATGCTGGTGGCATTGAAAGTATTGGTCTCGACGATATCCGCCCCGGCATCCAGGTAGGCCTTGTGGATGTCACGGATGATGGTGGGCTGGGTCAGCACCAGCAGGTCGTTGTTGCCCTTGACGTCGCTGGGCCAGTCGGCAAAGCGGTCACCCCGGTAGTCTTCTTCTTCCAGCTTGTAGCCCTGGATCATGGTGCCCATGGCGCCATCAAGGATGAGGATGCGTTCTTTGAGGAGTTGTTCGAGTGTTTTCAATGTCTTGACCAGCCGCTATCGTTAAAACTGGACACATTCTATCAGAATACGCCGTTTTTCTCTTTTTTACCCATGGCAAGACCGTCCGGATAGCCCCGGGAAGCAAAATACGGGTAGAATCGGACCCATAATCCATGAAAAAGCCCCATCTCCACCTATCTAATGAGGAACAACCAATGACATTAAGGACTCTCCCATCGTTCAGTATCGCCCTGATGGCTGTACTGTTCAGTCCCCTGGCCCAGGCCGACGCTACCATCGAAATGCAGGAAGATCAGCATGGCAAGACCCTGGTTCAGGTCAAGGGCAAGATGGTCCGTCTCAGTGAAGCCGGTGATCCGATCTATACCCTGTATGACAAGCATCGCAATGTGATGATCACAGTCAACGACAACAAAAAGGTCTTCACCGAACTGGATCTCGATGTGGTGAAAACACAGTTGGCCCAGGTCAAAAAACAGATGGATGCCCAACGTGCACAGATGAAGGAACAGATGGCCAGCCTGCCACCGGAGCAACAACGCATGGTCAAACAGCAGATGCCTGCCTACATGCTCGATGGCAAGATGCGCACCATGAAGATCACCAGCAAGCCCACTGGCACCAGCAAGGTCCAGGGCTTCCCCTGCCGCATGTACGATCTTTATGAAGGCAAGGAAAGGGTGGCCGAAGCCTGCATCGCCGATGGGGCTGATGTGCAGATCAGCCGCATGGACTACGAGGCATTACTGGGCATGTGGGACTTCATGCAGAAAATGGCAAAGATGACCCTGCCCTTTGCCAGCGCCGAGGACTACCCGGATCCGCTGATCATGAGCAACCTGAAAGGTCTGCCGCTGAAGATGAAAGACTTCCGCCAGGGCCAGGCATTTTCCGTTACCCGTATTTCAAACGAAACACTGGACGACAAGCTGTTCAACAGCTACAAGAACTACCAGCGCCAGAGCATGCAGGAAATGGAATAACACCTGCCGGGGCCGGATTGACCGGCCCCGGCTTTTCCCTGTTCAGCCCGTCTCCAGGCCGGTCATTTTCCCGGGTTTTATCTGATGTTCCTGCTCCACGATATTGAGGACAGATTTCAGCCAGTGCAGATCCGACATATCCAGCCCGATACCAAACTTCAGCATGTTGGACTGCCCATCCACTACCAGCATGCCCTGCCTGTCAACCAGTTTGACCTTGCGGATATCACGATAGCCAAGCTTGCTCATGTCCCGTTCACCGATAACAGGCAGATAGACGATGTGTTGCAGGGAATTCTTGCCAAAACGCAGGATACGCTTGCCCTTGATGGTTGCCATGACGAAGAAAAATATCCGCCCGGCATTGAAAATCAGAACCACGACGAGCAACAGATCAAAAAGCCAGATATTGCTGCCAATGCTGTCGACCAGGGTTTGCCTATACCCAAGGTAAAGGGCGATGATCAGGATGATGGCCAGCCCATCGGTAAACCATTCATAGGTGCTGCGCCGCCAGGGCAGGATGATTTCCATACCCAGGGGATGGCGATGCACTTCCAGACGGCTGTTGTCGGGCAGTGGGGGTAAGTCAAACTGCTGCTTCATCAACCCATCCTCTTCATCATGATCGAGTTTTTTACTCCAGCACTTCCACTTTTAGAATGACACCATCCACACCCACCACTTTTACCCGTGTTCCGGCCGGGCAATCATGGCCTTCCACCTTCCAGGTCGTATCGTCGACGCGGATCTTGCCCATGTTGTTGACCATGGCTTCATCCAGGGTAAAGATGCGATTGAGGTACTGCTCACCACGCCGGTTGAGACTGGGCTGATCCGTCTGGGTGGGATGACGCTGCTGGTAGCGACGCCAGATGATGATGCTGAACACCGACAGTAACGAAAAGATCAGCAGCTGGTATTCCCAGCCCGTGCCCGGAAAGAAATACAGCACAGCACCAACAACGATGGCCGCCACCCCCAGCCACATGAACACCACTCCCGGGGCAAAGATTTCCAGACCAAACAGTACCACCGCCAGCACGAACCAGTGCCAGTAGCTGATGGACGACAGCATGCTTTCCGGATTCAACCCGCCTCTCCTCTGTCTTTCGCCACGCTCTTTGCCAGCTCGGCGATGCCACCGATGGCTCCGATCACCCCAGACGCTTCCAGCGGCATCAGCACCAGTTTCTCGTTGGGTGCCGAGGCGATGCTCTGCAGGGCTTCTACGTACTTGTTGGCAACGAAGTAGTTGATGGCATTGATGTCGCCTTCGGCAATTGCTCGTGACACCATCTGGGTTGCCTTGGCTTCGGCTTCGGCTTCGCGTTCGCGGGCCTCGGCATCACGGAAGGCCGCCTCCTTGCGGCCTTCGGCCTGGAGGATGGCACCCTGTTTTTCCCCTTCGGACTTGAGGATTTCTGCCTGGCGTTCGCCCTCGGCCTCGAGGATCACGGCACGTTTTTCGCGTTCGGCCTTCATCTGCCGCGCCATGGCATCGACCAGATCCCGCGGTGGACTGATATCCTTGATTTCGATGCGCGTGACCTTGATGCCCCAGGGCGTGGTGGCATCATCCACCACGTTGAGCAGCTGGGCATTGATCTTGTCACGCTTGGAGAGCAGTTCGTCGAGATCCATGGACCCCATCACCGTACGCACATTGGTCATGGTCAGGTTGAGGATGGCGTATTCCAGGGCATTGACCTCATAGGCGGCCCGGGCCGCATCGAGAACCTGATAGAACACCACCCCATCGACCCGCACCATGGCATTGTCGCGGGTGATGACCTCCTGGGAGGGCACATCCAGTACCCGCTCCATCATGTTCATGCGCGAGCCGATACGGTCGACGATGGGAATGATCAGATTGAGTCCCGGACGCAGGGTACGGGTATAGCGGCCAAAGCGCTCGACGGTGAATTCCATGCCCTGAGGTACCGGCTTGACCCCCATGAGGACGATGATGATTGCCAGAATGGCAAAGACAATGACAAACAGGGCAAATCCGGTCAGTGGCATGGGCGTCTCCTTAAGAATTTATATTTTTCTGAACGAGGCCACATCTGGCGCCGTTCCGATATCTCACGTTAAACTGTCACCCATGGAAAAACAAGTCACCCCACCCAAGGCCCTGCTGCGCCCGATTGGCAAGGCGCTGGTCGAACATAACATGATCGCCGATGGCGACCGGCTGCTACTGGGGATTTCCGGGGGCAAGGACTCCCTGTCCCTGCTTCACTGCCTGTTCCACTTCCAGCGCCATGCACCGATTCGCTTCGAACTGGGCGCCATGACCGTGGATCCGCAGGTGGATGATTTTGATCCCTCGACCCTCAAACCCTACCTGGCCGAGCTGGGCATCCCTTATCATTATGAAAGCCAGCCCATCGAGGCCCAGGCGAAACAGCAGATGCAGAAGGATTCCTTCTGTTCGTTCTGTTCGCGCATGAAACGGGGCATCATGTACAGCACCTGTCGGCGCGAGGGCTACAATGTGCTGGTCCTGGCCCAGCACCTGGACGATCTGGCCGAAAGCTTTCTCATGTCGGCCTTCAACGGCGGCCAGCTGCGAACCATGAAGGCCAATTACACCAACAGTGACGGGGACGTGCGCATCATCCGGCCGATGATCTATGTGCGTGAGCGGCAAACCACCGATTTTGCCCGCGAGGCCCGACTGCCGGTGATCCCCGACAGTTGCCCGGCCTGTTTTGCAAAACCCATGGAACGTGCCAGAATGAAAAATCTGCTGGCACAAGAAGAAAAACACAACAAGGGGCTGTTCAAGAGTCTCAAAAAGGCCATGACTCCACTTTTTTCCCAAAAAGAGGCCATATAACCATACATGTACCCACTTTTGTTGTTTTTGTGAAAAAATGGGATTTTTAAACTAAAAATGACAGTGCAAAACTAATAATGTGGTGTTACGAATCATGTTTTTGACTTGCCAATAAAGAGAAACGGATCCTCAATGCAAAGACTTCTTTTTCTATTTTTCTCACGCCTGCCCCTGCCCGTTCTTCATTTTCTTGCCAGCCTTCTCGGCGGGATGCTGTATCACCTGCAGAGCCGACACCGGTATTTTGCCGATACCAACCTGAAACTGTGCTTTCCTGAGCTCCGCGACGAGGAGCGCAGCAAACTCAGCCGGCAAAGCGTGATCGGCACGGCCAGGACCCTGCTGGAATCACCCTTGCTGCTCATGGGCAAGCGTGCCCGGGTCATCAACCTGGTAAAGGAAGTCAGCGGTGAGCATCTGATTGAAAAGGCACTGGCCGCCGGCAAGGGCGTCATCATTATCTGCCCACACCTGGGCAACTGGGAAATGGCCGGCCTGTATCTTTCCAACCTTTATCCCATGACCAGCATGTATCGACCGCAGCGCAACAGCAAGCTGGACAGTCTGATCCGCCAGGGCCGTGAACGATTTGGTGCCAGGCTGGTTCCGTCCACCAACAAGGGACTGCGTGAACTGCTCAAGACCCTGCAACAGGGCGGGATAATCGGCACCCTGCCGGATCAGAACCCCGGAGCCGGAACCGGTGAATTTGTGCCCTTTTTCGGCATCATCACCTATACCCCGGTTTTTGCCGCCCGCCTGGCCGCCCGCACCGGTGCAAAAGTGCTCAATATTACCGCTCTGCGCCTGCCCAAAAGCCGGGGTTTCCGGATTGAAATTACCGAAGCCTCCCCCTGCATCCATGACAAGGATACCGCCGTGGCCACGGCCTGCATGAACCGGGATCTCGAAACCATGATCCGGCCCAACATCAGCCAGTACTGGTGGAGCTACAACCGTTTCCGGACCCGGCCCCATGGCGAGGCCTCGATTTATACCCGCTGACAGGGCTTGCCGGACAGTCTCAGGGTAAACCGAACCATAGCGTGGCCCAATGCCTGAAAATCAACATGGACATGTGATGACACTGAATATTTACAGCCATCTCCGGTTTCAGAAATACGGTTTGCTGTCGATACAGCATCAAGCTTCTTGCAAATAACTCTGGCCATGGGAATTCGACAAAAAATATTACTCATCCTCGCTCTGGTACTGATATTGACGCTAAGCATCAATGTCTGGCTGGTACTGGATGAACAGAAATCCCTGCACCTCAAGGAACTTCGCCAGCGAGGCGAAGATATTTCCCATTTCCTGGCCAAGGCACTTGCCTACAATGTGATTGGTTACGATTACCATACCATCCAGTTGCTGGTCGATGAAATTACTACCACAAATGATGTGTCATATGCCAAGGTGCTCAACCGCAAGGGCAAAATCATGGCCGAAACAGGAAACTACAGCACTGACAGCACCCTGCTGTTCGAGCAGCCCATCAAGCTGGAAAAACAGGTGATCGGCAAACTGATCCTGGGCATGAACAAAAATCTACCCGGTGGTCGAATGGAATCCAGCCATGTCAACCTGCTCAAGCAGGAAGCCCTTATCATCCTGCTCATTATCATTGGTGAGTTCATAGCACTTTCCTTCTTCATTGCCAGACCATTGCGACTCATTACCCAAACCCTGCAGGAAGGCGCACGGCATGGCTATGAAAACATCAGCGAAATTCCAATTTACAGTGATGACGAGTTTGGACTCATGGCACGTGAATTCAATCACATGTCACGCAAGCTGACCGAAACAAACCGTCAGTTGCAAATCAAGGTCGAATCGGCCGACAGACAACTGCTCAGCACCAACAAACAGCTGGTCGAGCAATCTGCCGAACTGAAAAAAATCAATGAAGAACTGCACAAGCTGTCCATCACCGATGCTCTCACCAAAGTCTATAACCGGCGTTATTTCGACGACCAGCTTCTCAATTAAGTCGAAGTTTCCAACCGCTATGGCGAACCAACCAGTCTGTTGTTGATCGATCTCGATCACTTCAAGGTCGTCAATGACATTCATGGCCACTATGCCGGTGATGTCTCCCTGCAATCCATTGCCAGGGAACTGCAGAGAAACATCCGCAAGACCGACTTGCTGTGCCGGGTGGGCGGTGAGGAATTTGCTGTCATCTGCAAACACACCGGGGAAGAAAGTGCCATGGCCCTGAGTGAGAAACTGCGCCAGTCGGTGGAAGACCTAGAGATCAGTCTCGACGGCAATATTATCCGTATTACCACCAGTATTGGCATTGCGACCATTCCTGAATCGGACAAACCCGTCAACAAGGATTATTTCTTCCTCTGTGCTGATCGCGCCCTGTACAGCAGCAAAGCGGCGGGGCGCAACAAGGTGACCCACTGCCATCATATTGACATGGATGCGATACGCATCCTGTCGGAGATTTGAAAATGAGATTTGCAAAAAACCTTGCTTTCCTTTTGATTGTACTTTTTTCCACCTCCATCCATGCGGACATTGACAAGGCACAACCCGAAGTACTCAGATTTGGATCCGTGGCCATGGACATCCCTGCCGTCATGCACCAACGCCTCAAGCCCCTTACCGATTACCTGTCTCGGACTCTGGGCATTCCGGTACAACTCAAACTTTCACCTGACATGGCAGCGGCCATACAGGAATCGGCCAGCAACGGAGTTGATCTGGCCTACCTGACACCAGTGGCCTACCTGCGTGCCCATGAAACCGGCAAGGTCAAGCTGGTGGTCAAGACCGTTACCAAAGGCAAGGGCAGTTTCAAGCTGATGATCGTTGCCAACAGCCAGAGCAACATCAACACTGTGCGGGATCTGGAAAATCGCGATTTTGCATTCGGAGATCGTGCCGCACTGTTACAAAGAGCGGTGGTTATCGGCGCAGGGCTGCCACTGGAAAAGCTCTATGAATACCAGTTTCTGGGGCATTATGACAACATCGCCCGGGCCGTACTGGTTGGTGATTTTGCAGCAGGCATCCTCAAGGACACCATGGCCTATAAATGGGATGGAAAAGGTCTGCGTATCATTTACGCCTCACCGGATCTGCCTCCGTACAACATTGCAGCAAGCAGCAAGCTCAGCCCGGCCCTGTATGAAAAAATAAAGGCGGCATTTCTCAGTCTGGACAAAAGCAATCCTGAACACCTTAAAATCATCAAGGCTCTGGATCCAAAATATGATGGCTTTGCCGAAACCAGTGATGCTGAATACGATGTGGTGAGAAAACTGGTGGCACCATTTTCAAAGGCAGAAAAAAGATAAGCACAGCCGGCACCACTCTTTTCTCTTTAATCTTGTATCTTTACCAACAGGCTGTTGAAAAAGCCCTTCCCTGGCCTTTTTCAACAGCCTGCTAACCTATCTCCGCCAGACAGCGCTCGATCATGCCTTGTGCCTGACCGGCATAACCACCACCGAACAGGTTGTAGTGATTGAGAATATGATAGAGGTTGTACAGGGTCTTGCGTGCAGCATAGCCCTCATCCAGTGGCCAGGCGGCATTGTAGCCTGCATGGAAATCACGGCCAAAGCTACCGAACAGTTCGGTCATGGCCAAATCGGCTTCCCGGTCGCCAAAATACACGGCAGGATCATAGATTACCGCACGACCATCCCGACCCATCATGTAGTTGCCCGACCACAGATCACCATGCAGTACCGAGGCCACGGGTGAATAGTCGGTAAAGAACTCACCGATGCATTCATTGAGTTTCTGCCCCTGCTCGCAGAGCCGCCGGGGAGCTCCATTTGTTCTGGCCAGTTCGAGCTGAAACCCCAGCCGCTGCTGTTGCCAGAAACTCACCCAGTCAGAATTCCAGTCATTGGCCTGGTGGGTAGAGCCGATGGTGTTGTCACGGTGCCAGCCAAAACGATCTTTGGTAAACCGGTGCATGGCAGCCAGCTGCTCGCCAAACTCGGCCATGCTGCCCCGGCCTCCGCCTTCGATGTATTCCATCACCAGCCAGGCATGTCCTCCGCTCACACCACTGCACAGGGGGGTGGGTACGGCAACGGCACCGGCTTCGTTCATAGCCTGCAGGCCTTCGGCTTCGGCTTCGAACATGTCCAGCCTGTCTGCCGTATTGAGTTTGAGAAAATAGGCGCCCTGGTTCGTATCGATACGCTGGGTCTGGTTGATACAGCCCCCTCCCACGGTTTGCTGGCCAAGAAGTTCATGGGCCTTGCCGGTGTGGGCTTCTACCCGGCTGATGATGTCCTGGATCAGGGACATGTTGCATGTTTCCTCAGTGACTGGTTCCCGACAGATAATGGGTCTTGTTGTAGACATTGTACTTGCCCGAGGGCTTCTTCATGGGCAGGCGTTTGATCTCCTTGAGGGCCTTTGCATCATAGATGATCAGGGCACCGTCCATGTCCCAGATGCTCAGCAGGGCATACTTGCCATAGCGATCGAACTCCACGTGGGCGGCCGTCTTGCCTGGCGCTGGCCGCAGGGTCTTGACGATTTCCAGGGTATTCTTGTCGATAACGTGGACGGCATCCCGGTCGGGACCAAAGAACACATCGACCCAGGCATAGTTGGTGTTGTCATGACTGCGCATGAAGAAACCGGGGCCCAGGGTCTTGATCTGCTTGATCACTTTCCAGTTTTTCATGTCGATGACGCTGACCATGCCGGTCTTCAGGTTCGGGGTCGCAAACACCGGGATCCCTTTATAGGTCCAGCTGATCCCGGAACCCAGGTGGGGCAGCCCCTTGAGCGGGATCTCGGCAATCTTGCGACCGACGATAAGGTTGATCACCTGGCCGTTTTTGCCATTGCGGGCTGCGCCAATGAGGTGTTCATAGGGCTGATCGAAAAAGAAATCATCCAGATAGTCGTCGAGCACGATTCGTCGCACCGGGAAGGGACCACGGTCGGCCATCGCTTCGTCGTAGCGGTAGTCGTGTACGTAGCCGTTGTACACCGGCTCGGGATTGTCCAGGTAGCTGATCTCCCAGACTTCGGTAACGTCCTTGAGAGCAACAATGAAACTGTTGCGGGGTGGCGCATTGTAGACAGCACTGACCCGGGAGCTCTTGCCATTTCTGCCGGTAACATGGAAATACTTGATGGGTTTGAGATCCCGCGCATCGAGCATAACCAGGGAATGGGGCAGGTAGTTGCCCACCAGCACATAGCGTCCATCGGAGGATACTGCCAGGTTGCGGGTATTGATGCCGGCACGGATTTCCGCCACGGTCTTGAAGTTGTACATGTCGAACTTGCTGATCCAGCCATCTCGGGAAGCAAAGTAGACAAAGCGGCCATCGGGCGAGTACTTGGGGCCCCCGTGCAGGGCAAAACGGGTCTTGAAACGGTGCAGGGGCACCAGCCGGTCACCATCGAGGATGGTAGCATGGTGATCCCCCAGTTCGACAACGACGAACAGGTTCTGGGGATCTGCATCGAAGCGGGGCCTGTCGGGCAGAGCCCGGAGGTCGAAATGGATCACATGGCTTTTGTTGATCTCCTCCAGCCCCCACACCGGCACCTTGTCCAGCGGTGTATATATATAGTCTACCAGCTGCGTGATCTGGAGCTTGTTCAATTTATCGCCAAATGCCGGCATCTGCGTGGCAACCCGACCGTCGGCAATCACCTTTGCGGCCTTGGCCTTGCGCAGCCGCTTGAGGTTTTCTGGCAACAGGGCAGGCCCCATGGCACCCAGCCGGCCAGGGTTGTGGCAGGCTGCGCAGTGCTGCTGAAACAGCCTGTCAGCCGAAGCGCCGGCAACGTTTTCGGCATGAACCGGAGCCAGAAACAGAATGAAAGCAGCAAGAGGGAAAAATCCCGATATGTTTCCGCTTGGTGAAAATGTAAACATTTGTTTCAGCAAAACCCGCCTCGACCTGAGTAAGAATTATTAAACACTATGATTGTAAGTGAAATATTTGCAACATGTTGAATTATATAGCTATTGCGATATATACATATAAATATTAATAGCACTATAGTCTTTCTTTTCATCAAATAAACAGAAAAAGGTCATATAGACGGAGGAAAAAGTGTGAACTAATATCATGCTTAAGTGTGAATAGGATCACAATTACTGGAGTTCGACATGTTTATCAACCACAAATCAAATACGGGATTTACTCTGATTGAGTTGCTCGTCACAATTTCGATCATCGTTATCTTGACCTTCGTTGGCGTACCCACCTTCAAATCGGTCACCAACAATTCCCGTATCAGCGCAACCAACAATTCACTGGTTGGCAACCTCGCCCTGGCTCGCTCGGAGGCGGTCAATCGTAACAAACCCGTCAGCGTATGCGCCAGTTCCGATGGCAGCAGCTGTACCTCTACCGCCTGGGAACTGGGCTGGATCGTCTTTACCGATGGTGGCACTGCCGGTGCCGTCGATGGTTCGGACAAGATTTTACGCGTCCAGAAAAAGACCATCGGTCGTCTTACCGTCACCTCAAGTGGCCCTTATGTCCGCTTCAAGCCCGGTGGCGAAGTCGCCCTGAACGAAACGGCGCCTTCCCTTCTGGCCAGACTGTTGCACAGCCTGTTACCGGGCAAAGCCGCCTGGGCCAGTGAGGGTGACGATACTTCCACGTCTTCAACTGATTCTGACTCTGACTCTGACTCCAGCTCGTCTGACAGTGACAGCACCAGCGGCAGTGGTGGCAGCGGTGGTGGTGCGACCCTGATGAGTTGTGTTGCACCTGCTTCAGCCGTCGGTGGCCCTGACGATACCTCGACGGATTCAGCTTCGTCAGACTCTACTTCGTCTGATTCCGGTTCTTCTGACTCAGCCTCTTCCGATTCGGCCGATTCAGACAGCAATTCGGGGGACAGTCAGTCCAGTGACAGTGCCTCATCAGACGACAATTCTGGCGACAGCACCTCTGGCTCATCGACTGCCAGCTCAGGCTCTGCCGGTACCGCCACCTGTGATGGCCAACCCCTGGCCGCCAACAGCTTCCTGATTTGCGATGCCAGCAAGTCCAACGAAATCGGCAACCTCGTTACCGTGACCAATACTGGCCGCATCAGCCAGATCAAGGTCCGCTGCAACTGACCGTCAAAACAGGGACATTTCACACCCACGAAAACAGGAGCTTCGGCTCCTGTTTTTGTTTGTCTGGATTCCTCCAAGTCAGTGTTCCAAATGGCGCTACACTCTGGACAGGATCATGAGCCGCTCGAATAAATGGGTGTATTCACGGTGTGTCAGGCTGTGCTCCGCTTCCTCTGCCAGGGTGTGACCTGCAGGCGTGCGTCCATTCCGCTAACTCCGATTTCCTCATCGGTCAGATAGCAGGCCGGATCTTCCTGCCAGGCATCGCCCGTCAATTGCCAAGCTCGCACGCGGGTATTGCCACCACAGATATCCCGATGCTGACAGGCACCACAACGTCCCTTCAGTGGGCGTGGACTGGACTTCAATCCGGCCATCAGGGGATCCGAGGTGTCGGTCCAGATTTGCGAGAACGGCCGCTGCTTCACATTCCCCAGGTTATAGTCCCACCAGAAGGTGTCGGGATGGACATTGCCCAGGTTATCGATATTGGAAATGTTCACGCCTGATGAATTTCCTCCCCATTGCTGCAGGCGCTGATGCACGTGCTGGAGTCTTTCCGGAAAATTGCGGGCTATCCAGTAGAGCAGATAGACCCCGTCCGCATCGTTGTTGCCGGTCACAAACTCTCGCTGACGCCCGGACTGGGCATCTTGCCAGCAGGTATTGAACAGCAGGTCCATGGCATCACGGGTCAACTGGTGGATCACGTCGTCCTTGCGATTCTTGTTGCCACGTCCGGCATAGTTCAGGTGGGACAGGTAAAACTTGTCGACCTTTTCGGCTTCCATGAGTTCCAGCAGGGCGGGCAGCTCATGGGCATTATCCATGGTCAGGGTAAAGCGCATGCCGACCTTGATACCCGCCTCGTGGCACAGGCGGATAGCCCGCATGGATTCGTCGAAGGCACCGATCTTGCGGCGAAAGCTGTCATGGGTCTGGCGCAGTCCGTCGATGCTGATCCCCACGTAGTCATAGCCGATAGCGGCAATGTCATCGATATTGTTTTCGTCGATGAGGGTGCCGTTGGTGGACAGGCCCACGTAGAACCCCATTTCCCTGGCCCGCCGCGAGATGTCGAAAATATCCGGCCGCAACAGGGGTTCACCCCCAGAGAGGATCAGCACGGGCACACCGAAACTTTTCAGATCATCCATGACCGTATAGATCTGCTGCGTATTCAGCTCACCGGGAAAGTCCTTGTCCGCCGAGATGGAATAACAATGCTTGCAGGTCAGGTTACAGCGCCGCACCAGGTTCCAGATCACCACGGGACCGGGTGGATTGCGCCTGGCAGCCAGGGGCCGGGGATCCTTGAGCTCCTGCATGTATTGACTGATACGGAACATAAAAAGCCTCGTCAGAAAGGTAAACGCACGCCGGTCTTTTTCAGGATCCGCGTACTGAACAGAACATCATGGCCACGATTGGCCTCACCGAGCAGTTCGGCAATTTGTACTACCAGCTTCATGGCTTCGTCGCGATCACGGGCATGCACCATGGCAAATAGGTTGTAGGGCCAGTCTGGCATGAAACGTGGCCGCTGATAGCAGTGACTGACGAAGGCCAGGTCACCGACTTTCTGGCCCAGCTCTTGCACCTGCTCATCAGGAACATCCCAGACCGTCATGCCATTGCCCCGATAGCCCAAGGCATAGTGGTTGGGCACTGCCGCAATGCGCCGTATCACACCAACATCCTGCAGGGTTTTGAGGCGTGAAACCAGTTCTTCTGAACTGATCCCCACTTGCCTGGCAATCGACTCATAGGGACGTGACACCAGCGGCAAACCCGCCTGTGTCAGGCGGACAATCGCTTTGTCTGTCTCATCCAGTTGAGTCGAGGCTTCTGGCATGGTCATCAAGGTGCCGGAAAACGTATTGGTCATCGGGATAACTCCACATGCATACCGGTGATCATGTTCAGCACCGCATGCTTTTATGCACTCAGTTGCAGGCCGATGTAATATTCATCCAGCTTGGGCATGTTGAACACCCGCAGGCCGGTACGTCGTTCGATATCAAAATTGATCTCGGTAATCTTTTCTTCCGAATCCGTGGCCAGCACAAACCACATGTTGAGCTTGTGGTCCCGCTGGTAATTGTGTGCCACTTCAGGATAGGCATTGACCAGCTCTGCAACTTCGTCAAAACGGTCTTCCGGTACCTGCATGGCTACCAGAGAAAAGGCACCACCGAGTTTTTCCACATCGAACATGGGGCCAAAGCGGCTCAGAACCTTGTTGTCCAGCAACGACTGTATGCGTTCGAGCAGTGTTTGCTCTTCGATGCCGAGCTCATCTGCCACAGCCTGATATGGCCTGTCTGCAAGGGGGAAGCCCTGCTGCAGATGATTGATGATTTTCCTGTCCAGGCTGTCGAGCGATTCAGCTTTTGCTGTTGGCACGGTAGATGGCTCCACGTTGCTTGAATCGGCGGGTGCTGAACAGCACTTCATATTTGACGGACTCCAGTCCACATCGGCGATGAATCATGTCGATATTGGCCATGACTTCATCACGGTCCTGACCGTGGATCATGGTGAAGAGGTTGTAGGGCCACTCCGGCAGACGACGGGGACGGCGGTAGCAAAGGGTAACGAATTCAAACTGACCAATACATCGCCCCAGTTCGGTCACCCTGTCATCCGGCATGTCCCATACGGTCATAGCATTGGCCCGGTAACCCAGCTCATGATGGCGCACCACCACGCCCATGCGCTTGATTACGCCTTCGTCGAGCAGGTACTGCAGGCGTTGGATTACATCCTCTTCGCTCATTCCCAGCTCACGGCCCAGCTGTGCATAGGGCTGTGCCACCATGGGCAAACCAAGCTGCATACGGGTGATCAGGCGCTGATCCTGATCATCCAGGATCAAAGGTATGGTATCAATGGCCTTGTCACTCACTTTCATGTCCATAAGGCGTCAGTTCCCTGCTGTAAACTGTAATTCAAAACCCAGATCGATATGATAGTCCTCGAGCATGGGCAGATAGAGAACCGGGATGCCGGTATGCTGTTCGATGTCATCGAGTACCTTGCGCAGCGTCTCTTCGTGTTCGGCTGTCACCACGAACCAGAGATTGAAATGATGGTCACGCTGGTAGTTGTGATTGACTTGCGTATAGCCATTTACCCGTTGTGCCACTTCTTCGAGCCTGTCCTCGGGCACCGCCATGGCTGCCAGGGTGCTGGCGCCAATGCTGTTGGCACGAAACACGGCACCGACCCGGCTGATGAAGCCCTGCTCCTGCAAGGCCGTCAGGGTTTCCAGCACCACGTCTTCTGTCGTCCCCAGTTTGTCGGCAACCTGTTTGAAGGGCCGTGAAACCAGCGGCAGGCCATGCTGAAAGTCATTCAGCAGGTGCTGCTCCAGCCAGCCCAGCTGGCGGGCCTGCTCCATGGTCTGTTCAGTCTGGCGATGCATGCATGACTCCTATAGGCCGATACGATGAGCTCGACTGGTAAAGAATATACCGCTGGGTTTGTCCGCCGGCAGCACCTTGATTTCATGGAAATCGAAGGTGTCATAGACGGTAACACGATTACTGTCCCGTGCCGAGATCCATACCTGTTCACCCCGCGGGGTGAATTCCATGTGTAACACCGCCTTGCCAGGTTTGAGCTGCTGCACGACCTTGAGTTTTTCTGTATCGATCACCTGGACCGTGTCATTGTCCGGAAAGGCGTAGTTGACCCAGATCTGCCGACCATCGGGTCTGGCCATAACAAACACCGGCTGACCATAAACCGGAATACTGGTGACTTTTTTCCAGTTGTGCCGATTGACGACCAGCACTTCATGACGCCCGACCTCGGGTAAAAAGGCGTAGTCTTCGGTCATTGCCCAGCCCTCCAGGTGGGGCATCTTGTAGACCGGCATCTTTTTCGAACCCCGGCCATAGTCGGCAAGGATCTTGCGCACACCTTTTTCCTCGTGCCACAGATCCAGCAGAGCCAGCCCATCTTCACCAAAAAGGCCGGCCAGATAATAACGGCCATCGGGGGTAATCAGACCATCATAGGGCTGCCGACCAACCTGTTTGAAACGGGTAATGTGGGGATGGCGTCCCATGCTGAAATCGGCAATCCAGATCTCGCCGGCATCGTAGAGGGAAAAGACAAAACGCTGATCAGGGGCATCCACCAGTCCCACCACCTTGGAGCGAAGACGATCCCGGCCATAGGTGGCGGGAATATCGGCAACCAGTTCCAGGGTCTCGGCATCGAAAACCTTGATGCCACCCGGCGTGTAATTGGAGACGGCCACCAGGCTTCCATCCTGCGAGATTGCCCCACCGATGCTGTTGCCTGACTGCAGCAGACGCTTGTCGATGCGTGAGGCAAGAATATCTATCCTGGTCAGACCGCCATCACGGCCAAAGACATAGGCATAACGTTCGTCTCGGGAATAGACCACCGAGGCATGAGACAGATCACCCAGCCCCTCGATCCGGCCAAGGCGGGTCTGATGGCTGGTTTCGATGATTTGCACACTGCCGCTGGCCCGCTCGATCACCACACCCATGTCGCCGGTACCACGCAGGGTGCTACAGGCCGCAAGAAACATCAGGCCCGCAACAAGGATAAAAAGTCTCATGGTCGTATTCATTGCAATGCGCTGCCTTTATACAGGGTATCCACCAGCCAGTTGATGTCATCGTTGTCGAGAATGTTTTTCCACGGTGGCATGGGTGTCCCGCTACGGCCCTGTTCGATGGTCGTACGAACCATGTCCCTTGACCTGGTCGCAATAACGTCGGGGGTCAGTGCCGGGCCCAGGCCACCCTTGAGGGTCATGCCGTGGCAGGAACCACAGTCCTGCAACAACAGATCACGCAATTCATTCTGCCTTTGCTGTGGCAGCTCTCCGGCAAAAACCGGCTGGCCGAGCAGCAATAAAAACAATCCCGGCAACAGGATGAAACGGCTAGCCATGCTGGCTCTGTTCCCGATCGGCAAAGTATTCACCCATGGCCTGTTCTGTCGCAAACCAGTCCAGTTCACTGGCCAGATTGACCACCTTGCCGATGACGAAGATTACCGGTGCGGTAAACTGCTGTTGCTTTACATCGTCACTGAGTGTCGCCAGGGTGCTGATCAGGCGCCGCTGCTTGGCTGTGGTGCCGTTCTGAATGGCCGCCGCCGGTGTATTGGCAGACAGACCAGCCTGCATCAACCGGTAGCTGATGAGTTCGATATTGGCCAGCCCCATGTAGATGACGATGGTCTTGCTGGCATCGGCCAGTGCCTGCCAGTCCAGTTCCAGTGGTACATCGGCCTGGCTGTGACCGGTGACTATCTGTACGCCCTGGGCCAGGCCCCGGTGAGTGAGGGGAATACCGGCATAGGTCGTGCAGGCGGAGGCGGCCGTGATGCCTGGCACGATTTCAAAATCAATGCCATGTCGGGCCAGCCACAGGGCCTCTTCACTGCCACGGCCAAAGACGAAGGGATCGCCGCCCTTGAGGCGCACGATACTATGGCCGCCTTCGGCCAGTTTCAACAACAGCTGATTGATTTCGTTTTGTGGCAGGGTATGGTTGCCGGTTTTCTTGCCCACATAGATGCGGGTTACCCCGGCGGGAATCTGTTCCAGAATGGCTTCGGAAACCAGTCGATCGTAGACGACCACGTCGGCATTCTGCAAAAGACGCCATGCTTTTACTGTCAGTAAATCAGGATCACCCGGGCCGGTACCAACAAGAAAAACCTGTGCCGGACTGCTCATGTGTGACTCCTTGGTTACCTGGGTTGTTGGGTGTTTGCAGTGGCGGGGGTATATACCCCCGCCGTTTACAGCAAGCGACCGATCAGTAGATATCGTGCATGGTGTTATACACGTTGAACTTGCCGGTTGGTGTCACCAGACGTTTGTCCTTGATGACCTTTTTCAGCTTCAGGGTCTTGTCATCGACGATGACGATGGCAGACTCCTGCTTCTTGCCACTCCATACAGAGAACCAGACCTCGTCACCTTTCTTGTTGAACTCGGGCTGAACAACACGCTTGGGTCCTTCACCCAGGTTGGCCCATTTGGCAATCGGCAGTACCTTGTAGGGCTTGTCGAGGTTCTTCAGGTCGAATACGGCAACGGTCTGGCTGTTGGTGGTTTCCGGGTTGAGCGGCGTATCCACATACAGGTGCCGGGACTTGGGATGAGTCTTGATGAACAGGGATCCCCCACCCTGGCCCTTGAGGGTACGCACCACCTTCCATGCGTACTTCTTGTGACCAACAGGGTCGGTGCCAATCACGGCAATGGTGTCATCACCCAGATGGCTGGTGGCCCATACCGGACCGTACTTGGGATCCTCGAAGTTTGCACCACGCCCCGGATGGGGGATCTTGCCCACTTCGACGATACCCGCCAGCTTGTCGGTCTTGGAATCGACCACGACAATCTTGTTGGACTTGTTGGCAGCGGTGAGAAAATAACGCTTGGTGGAATCCCAGCCACCGTCATGCAGGTAACGGGCGGCATCGATGGTGGTCACCTTGAGGTTATCCAGATCCGAATAGTTGACCATGAGGATCTTGCCGGTTTCCTTGACGTTGACGATGAACTCTGGATGCTGATGAGAGGCCACGATGGCCGCAACGCGAGGCTCGGGATGGTATTCCTGGGTATCCACGGTCATGCCTCGGGTACTGACGATTTTCAGCGGCTCCAGGGTATCGCCATCCATGATGGTGTACTGGGGCGGCCAGTAGGAACCGGCAATCGCATACTTGTCTTCATAGCCCTTGTACTTTGAGGTTTCAACCGAACGGGCTTCCATGCCAACCTTGATTTCGGCCACGTTGTCGGGCTTTTCCATCCACAGGTCGATGAGGTTGACCTTGGCATCACGCCCAATCACGAACAGGTAACGGCCGGAGTTGGAAAGACGGGAAATGTGCACTGCATAGCCGGTATCGACGATGGTGATAATCTTCTTGCTGTCACCGTCGATGAGGGCGACCTGTCCGGTATCACGCAGGGTCACGGAGAACAGGTTTTTCAGGTTGAAGTTGTTCATCTGTTTTTTCGGCCGCTTCTCGGGGGGCACGATGACTTTCCAGCTGGACTTCATTTCCTTCATGCCCCACTCCGGAGGTACCGGAGGTTCATGCTGCAGGTAACGGGCCATCAGATCCACGTCGGACTCGCTCAACTGGCCGGAAGAACCAAAGTTGGGCATACCCGCGGGGGAACCATAGCCAATGAAGGCTTTCAGGTAATCTGTACCCTTGGTAAGGGTAATGTCTGGCGTCAATGGCTTGCCTGTTGCGCCCTTGCGCAGCACGCCGTGACAGCCGGCACAGCGTTCGAAAAAGATCTGCTTGGCACGGGTAAATTCTTTTTTGGTCAGAGGGGGTGCCTTTGGTGTCAGGGTTTCCTTTGCGGAATCTGCACCCATGGTTGGAGCCCCCTTGTAACGCATTTCGGATTCTGGCGTATTCGGATGTTCCCCCGAGGCCGCCATGACATTGACTGATGCCATGGACAGGGCCAGAACAACGCCCGTCATGACAAGTTTGCTGTTTTTCATGATTGATTCCCTCTCACTGACGAAAAATTTGAATTTCTTGCACGGTTATATTTATGCCTATTGTCAAGACATCACCTTGATTCAGGTCAAGGCTGTCAATTCCTGCTCAATCATTACTTGAAGACAATCGGTAACAACAAGATAGACGTGAATGGAGCGGATTGCCAATATACCGTCATGGCAATACCGCCGGCGGCACTCGCAGTCCTGTTTTCGGGAACAGTGATCCTGCTTTTGGGAAACCGGCGGCAACCGCAGTTGGCCAGTGAAAATAGGAGGCAGCGATAGCTGCACAGCGATTGTGTACCTGAAAAGCGCATGCCCGGGGGCTTTTCAACATACTGCCAAAGTATCAGTCTTTGCCTGACTTCATGGAGGCGATGCGGATGGCCTTTTCCCGCTTCTTGCGTTTTTCCACCAGTGGCGGGCACTTTTGATCGTTCCAGTAGGTCACCTGGCAGTCCAGGCAGTAATGGCATTCATTGGCATTGATTTCGCCGGTGGAGCGAATTGCCCTTACTTCACATTCCTGCCGGCAGATCTGGCAGGGCCGGCCACATTCCTTGTATCGGCGCAACCAGTCGAAAATGCGGAACTTGGAGGGATAGGTCAGTGCCGCACCCAGTGGACAGACATATCGGCAATAGAACTTGCGGTTGAACATGGAAATGACCAGAAGGGCAACAGCATAGAGTACGAAACCCCACTCGCGTGCAAAGCGCAGGGTCACCACGGTCTTGAAGGGTTCCACCTCGGCAAACTGCTCGGCCAGGGTCATGGACTGCAGGGACAGGCCGAACAACCCCAGCAGAATGATGTACTTGATGGCCCACAGGCGCTCATGCACCACTTCGGGAAATTCGAAACTTGGGCAATGGAAACGCTCGCACAGACGAAACAGCAACTCCTGCAGCGCACCGAACGGGCACAACCAGCCGCAATACACACCCCGCCCCCACAGCAGAATGGTCATGGCGACAAAGCCCCAGAGAATGAACATCATGGGATCGATGAGAAAATTCTGCCAGCTGAAACCGTGGATAAAGGCATTGACGAAGGTCAGCACGTTTACGATGGACAACTGGGCCATGGCATACAGGCCGATGAACAGCACCGTGTAGACGAGGAAACCGGTGCGAATGTAACCCAGCAGGGTCGGATGTCTGGCCAGCCAGTCCTGCAGGATGAGGATCAGCAGCAATGCGCCCAGCCCCAGGCTCAGCAGCACGATCTCGATCACACGGCCTTTCCAGACCGTCACCCAGATGGGCTCCGACTCGATGGCATGCACCTTGCCGTCATCGGCAATCAGGCCCCGTGCCTTTGCCACTTCATGAACGGCGGCATTGATGGTGACGTTCAGCACCATCACCGTGATGGTGGCACCGGTAATGGTGTCGATGGCCTTGTAACCGTCACGGTCACGGCCACCGATCTTGATTTTGGTGTTGACCCGCTTGCCCACGTACTGCGCGATAAAGCGCTGCAGATCGGCATCAGAGACCCCCACCACCAGGATGGGCTCCTCATGGTGAACGATTTTCAGGCCGACGATCTCTCCCTTGAGGTTGATGGCAATCAGGGTATTGATGGGCTTTCCCGAATAGGCCGGGATCTTCTTGATATCCAGGGTATAGAACACGTAGCCCAGCAGGCGGTCATTCTGGAACACCTCGGCCGAGGGTGGCTTGCCCTCCAGCGGGCCGAGCCGGTCGGCATCCGGAAAGAATGTTTTTATGATGTCGAAGTCCTGCTGCACATCCCGGGCCTGGGCCGGGGACAGGCTGAGCAGCAACAGCATCAGGATCGGAACAAACCTGGCCAACACGACGGAGGATCTGATCTTGTTTTTCAACATCGAAACGCTCAACCCGTCAGTCTGGCATACAACAGCGGCAACTCGCGAGGCAGTTCCGATGGTTTGCGGATCACCACATAGTTTTCGGTGCCGAACATGTGGGGCAGATAGTCACCGGCCTTTTCGTCGATGGTCACGCAGAACGGTTGCAGACCTTTCTTGCGTGCCTCACGCAGGGCCATGCGGGTATCTTCGACGCCATAGCGGCCTTCGTAGTGATCCAGATCGTTGGGCTTGCCATCGGTGAGGATCAGCAACAGCTGCTGACTGGCGCTCTGACGGCCGAGAATGTCGCTGGCATGACGGATGGCGGCCCCCATGCGGGTGTAGAAACCCGGCTTGATGGCATTGATGCGCCCCCGGGAGACGTCGTTGTGGCGCTCGCCAAAGGTCTTGAGGGTATGAAAGCGAATATGCTCACGCTTGCGCGAGGAAAATCCGTAGATGCCAAACTGATCGCCCGTGGCGGTCAGCGCCTCGGCAAACAGCATCAGGCTGTCGCGGATCACATCGATGACGCGGCAATGGTTGTCCACCCAGGAATCCGTGGACAGGGACAGATCGGCCAGCAACAGGCAGGCCATGTCACGGATGCCGCCACGAAACTCCCGGTACAGGCCCTGCTCGGCCACGGCGTGGCCACGGCGCTGTTCGCTGACGAAGTCCAGATAGGCGGACAGGTCCACCTCGGAGCCGTCCATCTGCCCCCGGTACCAGGTTCGTGTCGGCACCAGGGCCTCGAACTGGCCCCGCAGACGACGGGCGGTGACACGCAAACGCGGTGGCAGGGCCATGGGTTCGGCATCGGCGGCAATCATGGGCTGCAGACGACAGTGATCGGCCTGCATCAGCCCCTTGCGGTAGTCCCATTCGGGCAACAGGATGCCTTCACCCAGGGGGGTGTCGTCGCTGTGGGCAGCAGGCAGATCCAGATCGAAACGGATGCGGCTGGCGGTACTCTTGCTGTCACGGGCGACGCTGAGCTTGTCCAGATCCCTGGCTGCCGATTCGGCGGAGTCCATGTCCTCGTTTTCCTCGGTGCTGCGATCCACCTTGATGTACTCGGCCCAGCTGAATATGTTCTCGAAGCGATCCAGCACCAGTCCCTTGTTGCCATCGGGCATCTCCACCTGCTCGGCCTGGTAGCGCCGCTGATCTTCGGGCTGGTGGGCCTCGCTGCCCGCCTCGGGCACGGCGGCCTCATCACTGCCCGCAGCGCTGGTCTGGGCATGGGGTGGCATGGGATGCAGCCACAGGTAGATCGGTGCCGGCACAAAGCGGGCTTCGGGCAGGCGCGTCACCTGCCCCGGGTTTTCCAGGGCCTGGCGGATGGCCTGCTCCCGGGCGGCCTCGTCGGCCGGCAGGCCGGCCGGATCCGGGCGCAGGGCCAGTTGCGCCCTCACCAGCCGCTCATAGCGGGTCTGCAGGCCGGGAAAGCGTCTGAGCACCCGCCGGGTGAGCCACTGGTTGTCGATGAACCAGTCACCACGCTGGCCCGTGTCACCCGAGGCCAGTGCCGCCAGCCACAGATACAGCTCCCGGTTCAGTTCCCGTTCGGGGAACACGTCGATCTCGGTGGGCAGGTAAAGGGCATCGTCGTTGCGCCAGCCCAGCTCGATGTGGCGCCCGCTACCGGCCACCCGCTGCAGCAGGGTGCGACGAATGTCCATCTCGGTGGCGCTGGTGTTTTCCACCTTCAGACCGCCGTCGCCCCCCAGGGCCCGGAACATCACACCGACGCTGCGGCGGACTTCAGCCAGACTCACGGCCGCCTGCGGGTAGCGTTTCTGGCTGGAACGGCTGATCAGGCGGTGCCAGAGCCGGCCCACGTGTTCCTCGAATTCCACCAGCCGGGGAATGGCGGCAAAGGGATTAGGCATCGCCCCGGCCCTCCTCGTGGCGGCGGCGGGCCGCCTTGTTGGGTGCACTCTCCGGCAAGGCCTGCTGACCGAATTTCCAGCTCAGCAACGAAGGCTGACCACGCGCACCCTGCACCGTCTCACAGGCCGACAGGCACTGGCCACACTCGGTACAGTTGAACATGTGCCGCTTGATGGAGCGCGGCTTGATGCGCATGGGGCATTCGTCATCACAGGCGTTGTAACAACCCTTGCAGCGGGCGGCATTGGCGCGATCGAAACTCACCACCATGGCTTTCGGATTGGCCATCCAGACGAAACTCTGGAACACCCCCACCGCACAGGCAAAGCGACAGAACAGGTGGCGGGCAAACATGAACTCGATGGAGAACAGCACGGTGCCCACGCCGATGAACAGCATCTGGTTGCGGGTCAGACTGAGGCTCAGCAGGTTGGCGTAGATTTCCTTCGGCGGCAGCAGATAGGTGAGCAGCACCGTGGCCCAGGTGAAGCCAAAACCCAGCACGGCGATGACCACCAGGGCCCAGTAGCGCCGATCCCGGTGCACGGGGCGGCCATCGGGGCGGCGATCGGCCAGCGGCTCCCGGTCCCAGAGGCTGGCCTTGCCGCTGGCGCGGCGCATCAGATTGTTGATGGTCTCCACCACGGAAAAGTGCGGACACAGCCAGCCGCAGTAAAGGCGTCCGTATTTCCATGCCGTCCAGCCGAAGGCCAGCACAATGGCCAGCAGGGGCAGGAAGCCGCGCAGAATGATATTGAGCGTCGCTTGGGCGGGGCTGATCTGGCCGGCAATGAAGGCATCCAGACCCAGGGTCCAGTTGTGGCCAAACAGGATGAAATGCCCCAGGTTCAGATCCAGGCGGAAGATATCGAGTATGGGCGCCAGCAGGAACAGGGTGAAGAAGGCGGCCTGAAACCCGCGCCGCCGGCGCTGACGGGCGTCACCCTGGCCCAGACGGGCATTGTCCAGACCGGAAGAGCATGAGGTACAGCCTTGGGTCACTTGTCGAACTCCGGACAGGGACGGCCAATCAACGGAAAAACGAAAGGCCGTCCGGCCATGGCCTTGGCCAGTCCCACCGTGCCCAGCAAGACCAGCGAGGCATGCACGGTGGTGAAATAGAGAATGACGATGATCCAGGTGGTGGAAGACTCATAGCCGCCCAGCACAATGATCAGGCCATTGACCAGCAGCAACATGATGCCAGCCCAGATGCTGGCACTGACCGTCTGGCGCAGGTGGCAGCGAGCCAGCGGTGAGGTGGTCTGGGCCCGGCGCAGAAACAGGAACATGAGGATCACGAAGGCAATGCCGGGCAGCACCAGCAGGTTGGCCAGGTACAGGGCTTCGGCGGCCGTCGCCAGAGGCTGGCCGGCCGCTTCATGTTGCAGGTTGTCCTGTTCAGCGTCCAAAGGTGGCATAGACGATCTCCATGAGTGCGGCTACCGTTTCCTCATCATCGGTCAGGGGTTCCACCAGGGCGGCCCGGCAGGCCTCGACCGGATCGAAGCCACCCTTGATCAGGGTGGCCGTGTAGATCAGCAGGCGGGTACTGGCGTTCTCTTCCAGATCGTGATCCTTCAATGCCCGCAGGGCGCGAGCCAGCGACACCAGCTGCCTGGCCAGCATTTCGTCGATGCCGGTCTCGGCCAGCACGATGTGCTGCTCCAGCTCGGCAGCGGGATAATCGAAACGCATGGAAACGAAACGCTGCCGGGTGCTGGGCTTCATGCCCTTGAGCAGATTCTGGTAACCGGGGTTGTAGGACACCACCAGCATGAACTCAGGGGGCGCTTCCAGTACCTCACCGGTACGTTCGATGGGCAGCATGCGCCGGTCGTCGGACAGAGGGTGCAGGACCACCGTGGTGTCCTTGCGTGCCTCCACCACCTCGTCCAGGTAGCAGATGCCGCCCTCGCGCACGGCCCGGGTCAGGGGGCCGTCCACCCAGTAGGTGGAACCTTCACCAATGAGATGCCGGCCCACCAGATCGGCGGCGGTCAGGTCGTCATGACAGGCCACTGTATACAGGGGCCGGCCCAGCCGGGCGGCCATGTGGCGGATGAAGCGGGTCTTGCCACAGCCGGTGGGACCCTTGATCAGCACCGGCAACTGGTTACGCCAGGCCTGCTCGAACAGGGCTTCCTCGTTGCCGCTGGGCAGATAGACCGGCGGCTGATCGTTCGTACCGGTTTCGATTTCCATCACTTCGTTGCCCATGTCACTCATGTCGTTCGTTACTCCTTCAGATTCAGGACAGCCCCAGCCAGTAGGCCAGGCCAATCATGGAAATCACCACCAGCAGATAGCCCCAGACGATCAGGCGCCACAGCAGGCGGGTACGCTTCAGCCCCATGAAATAGTCGGCCACCATGGTGGTCTTCACCAGGGTGGACACCAGCAACAGGCTGACAATGGCCATGCCACCCAGTCCGGCCTTGCCCACCGCCAGCACTGCCAGGGTCAGGCCGATCAGAATGAGCCATACCC
>JAJRYG010000074.1 GCA_024275915.1 Gammaproteobacteria bacterium | reverse complement strand
CGAAGCCCGTCATGGCGACGACCGTCTGAGCCTGCTCCTCGCCGGTGGTTTCGATGCGGATCTGCACTGGCGGGGCGCACTCAAGCAAAGCAGCCTGACCTCGAAGACCGCCGGCAACTGGCAACAGCAGGCTCCCGGCCATCTGGATATCGCCCGTCATCATTTCAGCCTGACCCCCACCTGCTGGGCAAACCGGCAGGCACGCCTGTGCGGGCAGTCGGATCAGCATGACCGACACAACTGGCTGACCGGGTTCGATATCCGGCAGGTGCCCCTGGGCCTGCTGCAGCCGTTGTTGCCCCCCGGATTTCGTCTCCACGGCCAGATCAATGGCAAGGGCCAGCTGCAGATGGTTGCAGGGGAACTCGAAAACAGCCAGCTCGAACTGCTCATCGAGCAGGGCGGGCTGGACTATCTGGACGAGGAACCGCCCATTTCGGTACTCCGGTTCAGCCAGGCACGCCTGAGCCTTGGCCAGGCTGCGGACGGTGACTATGTGCTGTCGTCACGACTGGACTTTTCCCCCACGGGCCTGCTGCAGGCCCGGGGCCGTCTCAGACCGGTGGCGGGCCGGTTGCTCAGCCACTGGCCCCTGCAAGGACGCCTGCAGATCGATACACCACAGCTGGACATGCTGCGACTGCTCTACCCGCAGCGGGGCGAGCTCAGCGGTCTGTTCCGTGCCGATCTGCAGCTGGACGGCAGTGTGGCCGCACCCCGCCTGCGCGGTGAGCTGGGCCTCCGTCAGGCCGCCATCGGTGTGCTGCCACTGGGTATCACCCTGCAGGACATCAAACTGCAGATTACGAGTCCCCAGGCCAGGGAACTGGCCCTCAGCGGTCAGATCGGCTCCGATGGCGGCACGCTGACGCTGGATGGCAAGATAGGCCTGGATCGCCAGCAAGGCTGGCCCGGCCAGCTGCGGATCCGTGGCGAGCATTTTCGCGTGGCCAACCTGGCCTCGGCCCGGGTGCGGATCTCGCCGGACATCGAGATCCGCAAACAGGGGCCACGCCTCGACATCAGCGGCTCGATCACCATTCCCTCGGCCGATGTCAGCGCGGTGGAGGTCCCTGGCGGTGTGCCCCTTTCCAGTGACGTGGTGTTCGTCGACGAGGATGAAAGCCGGCCACGACCAAGACCCAGGAAGCCACCCCTGCAGGTTCGCAGCCGGGTCGACATCATTCTTGGTGATGCGGTCAATTTCAAGGGCTATGGACTCAGGGGCCGACTGACCGGCAGGCTGCGTGTGGCCGATGAGCCCGGCAAGATCACCACCGGGCAGGGGGAGCTGCACATTGTCGAAGGCCGTTTCAGTGCCTTTGGTGTGGATCTGAATGTGGACATCGGCCGTCTCCTGTTTACCGGCGGGGCGATTACCGATCCAGGGATCAGCGCCACCGCCACCCGCAAGGCCGGCACGGTCACTGCGGGGGTACGCATCCGCGGTCCCTTGCGCGATCCCGTCCTCAGCGTATTTTCCATTCCCGCCATGCCGGAAAACGAGGCACTCTCCTACCTCCTGTTCGGTCGCAGGATGACCAATACCGGGTTTGCCAGCGAGGATATCGGTTCACCAGGGGGCCGCCCCACCGCCATCGGCATCGGCACCTTTCTGTCACCCCGACTCTACGTGGATTACCTGGTGGGCGTTCTGTCACCGACGTCGGTCATGCGCATGCGCTTCAAGCTCACCGAGCGCTGGGAACTGCATACCGAATCAGGCCCCGGCCACACGGCGGCCGATGCCGTTTACACTTTCGAGAAATGAGGCGCCATGCGCATCGGCAATGACGCCAAGAGATTGAAATGCAAGGATATGGAAGGCGCTGTTTCTTTCATCCCGCAGAAACACCCTGCCGCTTGCTCCCGGTCAGGGCGATTCGGCTCCGGGCCTCGGGCTGGCCAGCAGTTGTTGCAGCTCCCGGATGTCGGCCCGGCGCATGCCGTGACCGTCTACGGGGCTGACCGGTGACTGGTGTGGAGCGTTGTGGGTAAACACCACCAGTTCCACGGGCACGTCTTCGGCGACGAAACGGAACATGGGCAGGTTGACATAATGATCGGTGCCAAAACGCAGTTTCTTCTCTCCTTCCTCGAAGGGAATGGCGTTATCGAGCAGGAACAGATCGATTTCCTCGGAAGTATCGGCAAACAGGTGCAGGGTGATCACCGAGTGGGTGTCGGCCGTGCCACGCAGCACGCTGCCCACCAGACGGGGTTTGTAATTGCTGAAAAACTTCATCGCCTGCAGGGCGACTTCACGCAGATGCTGGAGGATCCTTGGCTGACTGTCGGCGCGAAAAATGCGCTGGTAGGCCTTCATGGCCTCTTCGATTTCCAGGTTGCTGGGCATGTTGCGGGTATCGGTGGCGCCCAGGTGCTCGGCCGCCTTGCGTTTAGCCGCGTAAAAGTCTCGTCGGCCACTGTCGATCATGATTTGGGCCGCTTCCTGCGCCAGCCGCTGGCGCATCTGCTGTGCCTTGCTGTTACTGTGTCCCATGTTTTCTCGGAGGCT
>JAJRYG010000073.1 GCA_024275915.1 Gammaproteobacteria bacterium | reverse complement strand
TGATCACTCATCGGTACACACTCTCTGATTAACCCCCAAGATTACTTGAGGTTGTGTGTCCGGGATAGTCTAGCCACTTCATTTTTTCGTGCTTCCAGAAACGCACAAGCGGATAGCCCATTGCATCCAGCCGGGTTGTTCGGCTGGCACCCTGGGCGATTTGTTCAGCCTATTGTCCGCCATCGGCTTCGATATTCAATCTGGCATCCAGGCAAACAAAATTAACAATACAGGCTCTATGACGCCCCTGGCGTCGAAACTTCAAGCCCATGAGCTGACGGCCAGGCATGTGTTTCCAAATCAGACGTTGTGCATTGCTTGCCGACGCGGTGCGCGTGCCAACGTTCTCGGTCGTTTCGATGCCCTCACCCCCTCTCACGGAGGGAGAGGGAACCCTACGCCATGGTTTCGTCCATGAAACACACCACACTGCATTCCAGACGCTCAAACTAGGTTGACCTTAACAGGATGTTGAAAAAGCCCTTCCCTCACATTTTCAATGACTTGTGGTCATTGAAAATGGCGGTGCTTCCCTGCACCGCACACAGGCTGTCGAATAACGGCTGTTTTTCAACAGCCTGTCAAGAAAACAGGTCACATTTAGCCATTATAATTATCACGATATCAATAACTTGAAACAGAAACACAACTATCTCCAAGCACAAATTTTTCTAACGAGGCGGAAAAAGAAATGTAGGCTGGAATATGCAAGGCGTATTGCACCCGTTGCATTCGTCAACCAGCCTGGAACCAAAAGCACGAATTTTCGTTTTCTACCATTTTGTTGCGACCTGCTGTCATCAAGACGGGTGATGCCTCTTGTGTCACCTGCAGCCTGTTAAGCCAATCGCAGTCTGGCCTACCGAAATGTGAGGATTGGAAAAATCGAGCACGGTACTGAAAATGCTGGTATGCAAGGCGCTTCGCTATCCTGCGCCAAAAAACTCATGCAACGATTGGGTTAATAAAAGAGGAAAGGCAAATAGGTAATCAGCAGCACGGCAACCATCAGCACCAGCAGGAAGGACAGGGTTGCACTGTAGATTTCCTGTACCGGCTTGTTGAAGCGATAGCTGGCGATGAACAGGTTGATGCCCACCGGTGGGGTGAGGTAGCCGAGCTGCATGTTGGCGAGGAAAATGATGCCCAGGTGGGTGGGATCGATGCCGTAGCGTATGGCCACCGGCAGGATCAGTGGCACCATGATCACCAGTGCCGAGAAGATGTCGAGGAAGGCGCCAAGGATCAGCAGGATAATGTTGAGCAGGGCGAGGAAGGTGTATTTACTGCCAATGTGCTGCTGGATCAGCTCGAACAGCTTGCTGGGCACTTCGGCATCCACCAGGAAGTTGGTGAAGGCCAGAGCTACGCCGAGAATCAGCAGGATTCCACCTACCACGGTCATGGACTCGCGCATGATGCGCGGCAGTTCGGTCAAGCTGATTTCCCGGTAGATGAGTACCTCGACAATCAACACGTACATGGCAGTGACCGCCGCGGCCTCGGACACCGCAAAGATGCCACCATAGATGCCGCCGAGCACGAACAGCGGCAGAGGCAGCTCCCATTTGGCTTCCTTGATGGCATCCCAGGCTTCCGAACTTTCGAAAGGCTGGGTAGCCGCCCGTTCATGACGGGTTATCCACAGGCTCCAGATGGCCAGTAACAGCAGCATCAGCAGGGTTGGCAGAATACCGGCGAGGAACATGCCTGTGATGGACAGGTCTTCGGTGATGCTCAGTTGCTGGGCGATGACGACGTAGAGGATCAGGGGCAGTGACGGTGGCAGCAGCAGACCCAGGCTACCTGCCGAAGTGACCAGTCCGGTACTGAAACGATCGCTGTAGCCGCTTTCCTTCAATGCCGGATACAGCAGGGCACCGAGGGCGACGATGGTAACTCCGGTGGCGCCGGTGAAGGCGGTGAACAGCGAACAGGCAATCAGGGTAACGAGAATGAGTTCGCCGGGCATCCAGCCGAGGATGGCACGCGACAGGCGCACCAGCCGGTGGGAGGTCTGGCTTTCACTGAGCAGGTAGCCGGCAAAGGTGAACAGGGGCAGGGCCAGCAGCAGGGGCGTTTCAGTGAGCCGGTAGATCTCGATGGTGATAACCCCGAGATCCACATCGCTGAAATAGAAGCCGAGGAGGGCGGCGGCGGCGATAACGATGAACAGGGGTTCACCGGCCAGCGCCAGGATCAGCAGCAGGATGATGAGGGTGGCGAGCAGCATCAGTCCGCCGGTGCCTCGGCAGGAAAGATGGCATTGCCGATGTAGCGCAGGGTCATGACGATGAAGGCGAAGGGAATGATGGCTTCTGCAATCCACACCGGAACCCCGGCAAAGGCCATCAGGCCGTCCTCGAACTCCATTTTCACGAACGGGACGCTGTACCAGGCGATGATGCCACAGACGATGGCCGCGACGACGCTGAGGAATCGGCTGATCAGCCGGTTGATGGCCGGGTCCAGGTAGCGGGAGAGGATATCGATGCGAATGTGGCGCTGCTCACGGCTGGCGATCATGGCACCGGCCAGGCCCAGCCACAGCACCAGGATGCGCAGCAGGGTATCGGCCCAGGGCAGCCCGGTCTCGAAGACATTTCGCAGCAGGATCTGCAGTACGGCCAAAAAAATGGTGATGCTCAGGAGAATGACCAGACTGGCATTTTCCAGACTGTGCAGTAGACGCAGCAGGGCATGGAAACCGGCGCGAGCAGACATCAGTGCTGACTGCGGTACTCTTGCAGGTATTTTTCAACCTTGTTAATCATCTCCGAGCTGATGACCTTGTTCTTCAGCAGGTGTTGCTTGGCTTTTTCCGAATACTGGCGCCATTCCTTCAACTGGTTTTCGTCAGGCTTGATGAATTTGATGTGTTGCTGACTCAATACCTGTAACGCCTTGACGTTGTCATCCCGGTTCTTGGCGTCGAGTTGCCGGAATACTCGGCCAAGGACCTCGCGCACGAGCTTCTGGTCCTGTTTCGATATCTTGTTGAAGGCCCGCTTGTCGATGATCATCAGGGCATAGGTATACAGCAGGGGCATGTCGGTGAGGTACTTGACCTGGGTGTGCCAGTGCAGGGCCAGAGCGGCGATGGCCGGGGCACCGATGGTATCGATGAGACCGGTCTGCAGACCGGTGAGGACGTCACCCAGGGGCAGGGGCACCGGCTGGATGTCATAGGCCTTGATGGCTTCTTCACTGACCTTGTCCGATGCCGGGATCCAGGTCTTGTACTTGCGCAGGCTGGCCACATCGGCAACCGGGTAGTGGGACATGATATAGGCAAAGCCGCCTTCGGCCAGGCCGAAACTGATAAAGCCTTTTTTCTCCAGGTTTTTGACAATCTCGGCATCCAGCTTGCTGCGCACATAGCTGACTTCGTCGAGGTTGTTGAACAGCATGGGCAGGCCATAGACCAGGGCATCGGGGTAGACCGAACTGATGCTGCCAACGGTGACCGCCCCTCCCTGCAGCTGGCGGATGCGGATCTTGCGCATGACCGCCTTGTCGTCACCCATCACCCCACCGGGATAGAGCTTGAATCTGACCCGGCCATGGGTTTTTTTCTCGATCTCTTTCATGCCATTTTTCATGATGGTGATCCACTCGGAACCATCGGGGGACAGGGTGGCGATCTTGAAGGTGGTGGCGCAGGCCATAGAGGAAAACAGCAGAGCGAGAAGAATGACGGACAGTGATCGAATCATGGTGAGGGTACTCAGGAATCTTGTTTGTTTATTGACGGTTAGGCTGACAGTGAGCTGATCTGGTACACAATACTATCAGAAATATTCGTCTGCCGAGGCCAGCAGTTCCCGTGCCTGTCTTTTTGCCATCATGTTCATCAGGGTCAGATCCGGGTATTTGGGATCGGCGTCCAGCACCTCCCTGAGCCGGCGATCCTGCAGCTGGCGGTTGAACAT